>DATHXZ010000441.1:0-1657 GCA_035459405.1 Chthoniobacterales bacterium | reverse complement strand
CGCGCCCGATCACCCCGCGCGCAACGAACAGGACACATTCTACCTGCCGGACGGTCGGCTGCTCCGCACGCACACCTCGACTGTGCAGATCCGCACGATGTTATCTGCACCACCCCCGATCCGCGTCATCGCGCCGGGCGCCGCTTATCGCCGCGATGAAGTGGATGCGACGCACAGCGCGCAATTCCATCAGATCGAAGGGTTGTACGTGGATGAGAAGGTCAGCGTCGCGGACCTGAAAGGAACGATCGAGTTTTTCCTCCGCGAGCTTCTCGGCGCGAGCACCGAAATTCGCTTCCGCCCGCACTACTTCCCGTTCACCGAGCCGAGCTTCGAGTTCGACGTGCGGTCAAAAGCAATCAAAGGCGGCAAATGGCTCGAGCTGGCCGGCTGCGGCATGGTGCATCCGGCCGTGTTCGAGGAAGTGAACCGCGCGCGCGGCGACGATGCTTACGACCCGGAGAGATATACCGGCTTCGCTTTCGGCTTGGGCATGGATCGGCTCGCGATGCTGCTCTTCGACATTCCTGATATCCGCTACTTCGCGCAGAACGATCTGCGCTTCCTGAGGCAATTCGCGTGATGCGCGTGATTCAACCAGCGCTGCGCCGTAGCGTAGCACAGGCGTCTCGCCTGTGGGGCCACCGGGCGTCTCGCCCGGTGAAGCTCGCGGCGAGGTGCGTCGGACATCCACCGGGCGAGACGCCCGGTGGCCCCACAGGCAGGATGCCTGTGCTACAATGAAATTCTCCACGAATTGGCTACACGAGTTTGTCGAGCTGCCGGAGAGCACGGATGAACTCGCTGATTTACTCACTTTCGCCGGCGTCGAGATCGAAGGCATCGAGCAACGCGGCGGGAACTTCGACAACGTCGTCGTCGCACAAATCCGCGAGTCGCTTCAGCATCCAAATGCCGACCGGCTGAGCGTCTGTCAAGTGGACGACGGCAGCGGCGCGAGCCGGCAGATCGTCTGCGGCGCGAAGAACTACAAGGTCGGCGACAAGGTGCCGCTCGCGCTGCCCGGCGCAGCCTTGCCGAACGGCCTCAAAATCAAAGCGAGCAAGCTGCGTGGCGTGGAGTCGCAAGGGATGCTTTGCAGCCCGAGCGAGCTCAAGGTTTCCGAGGATAGCGATGGACTGCTGATTCTTGAACCGGACGCGCCGCTGGGCGCGCCGTTCGCTTCGCTGTATCAACCGGACACAATCCTCGACGTCGAAATCACACCGAACCGGTCGGACTTGCTGAGCCATTTCGGTCTCGCGCGCGAGATCGCCGCGCTTGTAGGGCAACCGCTCCGGTTGCTTGGGTCCGACTCGGCAGGCGCAGCGCCTGCCCTACAACAGGATGGCATCACTATCAGCGCACTACGCGAATGTCCCTTCTACTCCGCGCGGCGGATCGAGAACGTGACGGTCGGTCCGAGCCCGTCTTGGTTACGGACGAAGCTGGAAGCCTCCGGCATCCGCGCGATCAACAACATCGTCGACATCACCAACTACGTGATGCTCGAGTTGGGGCAGCCGTTGCACGCTTTCGATGCGGATAAGCTCGAGGGCGCCATCAACGTCCGGCTCGCCACGCGGGGCGAGAAGTTCCTCGCGCTCGACGGCAAAACCTATCAGCTCAGCGAGCGCGACTTGATGATCGCGGACGA
>DATHXZ010000440.1:0-3580 GCA_035459405.1 Chthoniobacterales bacterium | reverse complement strand
TTGAACACCCTCTACCAGGCGAAACTGGCGCAGGAACGCGTCGTCGCCGCCAACGCCGCGCCGGCTCTGAACGGCAAAAAGATCGCCGAGTTGGTGAAAGGCGACCTGGTCACGTCAAAGAACGGCATCCTCAGCGTGGTGAACGACCAGACATTTGAGCAGAAGAAGCTGATCGGTCTGTTCTTTGCCGGCAATTGGTGCCCGTCCTGCCGCAAATTCACACCGGAACTGGTGCAGTACTACAACCGCGTCGCCGCCGCGCATCCGGAGCTCGAGGTCGTTTTCGTGAGCAGCGATAGGTCAGCATCCGCGATGGAGAAGTACATGCGCGACAGCAACATGCCGTGGCCAGCGGTGAAGTACGAGAAGATCGCCGAGAAGGAAGAGCTCAAGAAGTACGCCGGTAGCGGGATTCCCTGCCTCGTGCTCGTTGATGCGAGCGGCAGGGTCCTGTCGGACAGCTATGCCGGGAAGACGTATCTCGGGCCATCGAAGGTGCTGCGCGATCTCGATCATCTCTTCGCCGGCGGCACTCCTACAGCGGCGCCTGTCGCACAGCGCTGATATCGACGGGGACAATCCCGCGATCTGCCGGGCTCCCGGTTTTACACGCACGTCACGGGTGGTAGGTTCCGGGGCGCTTCGTTCGCGTCATGCGAGCGACAGCTCCTCACATGGATCAAAACCCACCATTTCCGTCTCCAGACGAACTACGTTCAAAGCTCTCCGAGTTCATGAAGTCGAACTTCGGAGACAAGGTTTCGTTCGCCACATTCGCACAGCCTGAGACCGCGGAATCCGGCGGCGACGAGAAACCAACCAAGGCCGACGACGGCCAGTTCGCCTTCAAGTTTCTCCCGCGCGACATCAAGGCGCATCTTGACCGGTTCGTCATCAAGCAGGACGAAGCCAAGAAGGTGCTCTCGATCGCAGTGTGCGATCACTACAACCACGTCAATTACCTGCGGCAGCTCGAGCGCGAGGATGCCGGCCGCGCCGACGAGACCGAGTACGCGAAGCAAAACGTCATCCTCGTTGGCCCGACTGGCGTTGGGAAAACGTATCTCATCAAGCACATCGCCGAGCTCCTCAACGTGCCGTTCGTGAAAGCGGACGCGACGAAGTTCAGCGAGACCGGCTACGTCGGCGGCGACGTCGAGGACCTCGTCCGCGAGCTGGTGCACAAGGCGGACGGCGACGTTGGCCTGGCGCAGTTCGGCATCATTTACATCGACGAGATCGACAAGATCGCCGCGGCGGGCAATCTCGTCGGCCGCGACGTCAGCGGGCGCGGCGTGCAGACAACGTTGCTGAAGCTGATGGAAGATACGGACGTTCCGCTGCGGAGCGCGAACGATCTGCAATCGCAGCTTCAGGCCGCGTTCGAGATGCAGCGGCGCGGGGGCAAGCCGAAGCGCGAGACCATCAGCACGCGTCACATTTTGTTCGTCGTCAGCGGCGCGTTCGAGCGACTGAAGCAGCAGGTCTCAAGGCGCATTACGCAGGGGCAAATTGGATTCAATGCCGAGTCGCGGCACGTGATGGACAACGAGCTGTTCCAGCACGTCACGACACAGGACTTCATCGAGTACGGCTTCGAGCCGGAGTTCATCGGCCGACTGCCGGTGCGCGTCGTGTGTGAGGAGCTCGCGGCTGACGATCTGTTCAAGATCATGAAATTCTCGGAGGGCAGCCTGCTGCGGCAGTACGAGCGTGCATTTCGCGCCTACGGGATCGAAGCCAGCTTTGAAGACGAAGCGTTGCGCCTGATCGCGGAAGAAGCCGCGAAAGAGAAGACCGGCGCGCGGGGGTTGCTGACGGTGTGGGAAAAGTTGCTGCGCGATTACAAATATCACCTCGCCGGGTCAGGCCTGACGCAGCTTCGCGTTTCCACCGAGCTCGTGCGGGAACCGAAGCGCGTGCTCGATCGCCTGATGGCTGAGGGCCACAAGCAGGAGGAAGCGGCACTGGGGCAAAGTGCACACGTTTTCGCCGAGCAGTTCAAACGCGAGCACGGCCTCGAGATCATCTTTGATGAATCAGCGCTGCAGCGTCTCGTCGAGCGTGCACATGCCGAGCGAATGACGATGCCCGAACTCTGCGCGCACCTGTTCAAGGACTACCAGTTCGGGCTTAGCCTCGTGCAGAAGAACACGGGCCCACAGACATTCGTGCTCAGGCGCGAAGCCGTGGATGCACCGGACAAGTTCCTGAGCGACCTCGTCGTGCGCTCGCACTATCCGCTTGCGCCAGCAGAGAATCATTGAGAGCAATTCTCGCATGAAACGCTCGTTAGTCGTAGCGCTCAGCGTCGGCGCCGTTGTCAGTGCGGTCGTCATCGTGCTGCACGCGACCGGCATCACGCTGCCGCTCGAGGAAGCGGTCATGAGCCTGGTGCTTGGGCAGCAGACGACAACGAAAGCCGTGGGGCGCTTCGTCCAGTACCTGATCGTCACAATCCTGGCGATCTCGGTCGTGTGGCTCGTCCTCAACAGCTCGCATCGCAAGCGACTCGGCTGGCCGCTTGGAGTCCTGACGGTCGAGCTGGTCACGGTTTCCTGGGTATGCCTGCTCTATCAGGTTTTCTTTCAACCGATCCCAGCGCTGCTGGCCGTCGGCCTCGCCTTTGCCGGCGCCACGGGATACGCCAAGTTCGCGGGGCGCAGCCGCTCGACGGTGGCATACGAGCTCTTCAGCGGACGTGTTTCTGACGAACAGCTTTCGCGGATCGCTTCCGGCGATGTGAGTTACGATCGCGAGCCTCGCACTTATGAAGCGACTGCTGTCGTCTGCGACATTGCAAACAAACACGATCTCGCTGATGAAGGTTCGCCGGCCCAGCTCGCCGAGATCACAGGAAAGTTCCTCCGCCATGCGACCGAATCGTTCCTGAGCGCCGGCGCTTACATCGAGGCGGCAAATGGCGAAGGAATCGTGGCGATTTTCGGGTTCCCACAGCAGGACGCAGAGCAGGCGGACAAAGCGACGCGACACGCGCTTTCGCTGCTCGACTCTTTTGAGAAGCGTCGCGACAGCGGCAACGATGAAGCCTTCAAGCGCGTCGACGTGCACGTCGGCGTCAGCTCCGGCCCCATGATCGTCGCGCCGCTGCAAGCCGATGGGCGGGTGCAGTTGTTGACCGCTGGCGAGCCTGTCGAGTTAGCCCGGCGTTTCTGCATTGCGAATCGCTTCTATGGCACCCGGGTGCTGATCGGACCGCGTACGTTCGAGCTGACGAGCAAGACGATCCTCGCTCGCCCGATTGACTTCCTGAGTGGAGTCGATGCGCGGGAGCGGCATGAAATCTACGAGCCACTGACAGTCGCGGCGAACGCAACCGCGGCGGAAGTGGCACGCCGTGATTCGTTCTGGAATGGCGTGGTGCTCTACCGCGAGAAGCTCTGGGGCGAAGCGTACAGTCAGTTCCAGGCCGCCCGCGGCCCGAACGATCGCGAGGATCGGCCGCTGCAGCTGTACCTGCGGCGGATCGAGCCGCTCGCGCTGCATCTTGCGATGACGCAGGAAGACTGAGAACGCGCCCTCTTGAGGAAAGTCGAGTATCCCGCGGCGATCCGGGAAT
>DATHXZ010000439.1:0-2612 GCA_035459405.1 Chthoniobacterales bacterium | reverse complement strand
CGCATCAGCATTTTCACGAACACGATGTCGGCTGGCAGACCTTCGTGCTGAGATCGTCGCAGCCGCAGAATGCCGACCAGCTTAAGAGCGCAGTGCGCGAGGTCACGTTGCGGCAGCCGATCCTGCGGGCGAAAGGATTCGCTGCCATCGCCGGCAAATCGCAGCGGCTCGTTGTGCAGGCGGTGCGGAATCGGGTGCAGACCTACTTCCAAACCGAACACGCGCACGACTCGGAGATGGTCTTCATCGGCTACCATCCGAGCCGCGACGCGACCGCCGAACTCATGACGCAGCTGACTGGAGCGGAGTGGCAGTAGGCGATGCATTGGACCGCGGCGCAGCCCGGCTGTGTAGATGCTGAGCGGGAGCTGATCCTGGTCGAGCAGACGCCCGGCGAGATCGTTTTCCTCAGCGCGGCGGACAGCGACCTGGCGGCCGCGGCTCATGCGTGGCGCGAGCGTTTCGGGGTGCGGCTCCGCGTCGCCCACGCGGCACCACTGCGTCAGCCGGTCGCGGCGGATCATTACATCGAAAATGTCGTCCGCCACGCGCGCCTCGTGATCGCTCGGCTGCTCGGCGGCTCGGCCTATTTTCCGCATCTGATGCAGGCGTTGAGCGACTTGAAAGACGAGCCCTCGCGGCCACTGCTGCTGCTGCTCTCAGGTACGGACCAGCAGGAGGAAGAGCTGACCGTGCTCAGCGATTTCGCGCCGGCCGTTTGCGCGCGGATGTTCGAGTTTTTCAAACAAGGCAGCGCGGAGAATCTGACGCGCGCTGGTGACGCCATCGAGCGATTGCTCCGCGAAGACGGCGAACTGCCCGAGCCCGTGGCGGTGCCCGCGTTTGGTGTCTACCGCCAATCGACGCGGCGCGGAACGCAACACGCGTGGCTTTGCTTTTACCGCGCATGGCATCAAACGAGTGACGTCGCCGTCGTCGATGCGCTGTGCGACTCGTTGGAAAGCCGCGGGTTTTCCGTCGTCTGTTTTTATGCCTTCTCGCTGCGCGAACCTGAGTCTCAGCGTGAGCTGCTGCGGCTGGCGGACGAGACTGCGCCGGATGTGATCCTCACCATGCAGAGCTTCGCCGTCTGCTTGAACACCGATGAGCGGCTCTCGTTTTTTGAGCAGCTCGGATGTCCGGTGCTGCAAGTGTCCGTTAGCTCATCCACGCAGGAAACGTGGCTGCAAAACCCCGCCGGCATCGCACCGGCGGAGGTGGCGATGAACGTCGCCTTACCGGAAATCGATGGGCGGGTTTTTGGCACGGTGGTCGGTTTCAAGGAGAACGACGAGGCAATCGTGGAGTCGGAATTTACGGCGAAGCGGCTCCAGCCCGAATACGCGCAGGCGCGGTTCGTAGCTGAGCTGGCGGCGAACTGGGCGCGTCTGCGGCGTCTCGCAAACGCGGAGAAAAAAATCGCGATCGTTCTGTCGAATTATCCGAACCGGAATGGCCGTATCGGCAACGGCGTCGGCCTCGACACACCAGCCAGCGCAATCAATTTGCTGACCGCCCTGCGTGCGCACGGCTATCGCGTGGAGCCGCTGCCGGAATCTGGCGAGCAACTGATGGCGTGGTTGCAGGAAGGCGTCACGAACGATCCTGAGCAATCATTTGGCCGCTGTGCCGACGCTGCCTTGGATCGCGCGCGGCTGCTCGATTTCCTCGCGCAACTTCCGGAGCGACGGCGCGACGAACTGCGGAAACATTGGCCCGCTGACCTCGAGGACCAGATCCCGATTCCGGGCAAATGGCTCGGCAACATCTTCGTTGGCATCCAGCCGCCGCGCGGCTTTTCGCTGCAAACGCAGGCGATTTATCACAGCCCGCAGCTGCCGCCGCCACCGCAGTATCTCGCGTTCTACCTTTGGCTTCGGGAGCAGTTCGGGGCGCATGCGTTTGTCCATTTCGGCAAGCACGGCAACCTCGAATGGCTCCCCGGTCGCAGCCTCGCCCTCGGGCAGGATGACTACCCGCAGCTCTGCCTCGGGCCCACGCCAAGCATCTACCCGTTCATCGTCAACAATCCCGGCGAAGGCGCACAGGCCAAGCGGCGTATCAGCGCGGTCATCGTCGATCATCTCACACCGCCGCTCGCGCCAGCCGGCTTGTATGATGACCTCGAGAAGATGGAGCGATTGCTGGAAGAGCACGCGCACGCTTCGACGCTTTACCCGGCGCGCGCTGCCGAGCTGGAGGGCGAAATTCAGAAGCTGCTCGCGACGGTCTCGTGGCGCGAGGAACTGCCTGCGCCGACCATCGAGGCGCTCGCCGGTTACCTTTGCGAAATCAAGGAAAGCCAGATCCGCTCGGGCCTGCATATTCTCGGCGAGAAGCCGAGCGGCGAACGGGAAATCGAGTTTTTGGTGAGCCTGCTGCGTGCTTCGGCACCCGAGTTTGGCGGGATGGGCGATCACGCGACGCAAATGGAGTGGGTGCGAAGCGCGTGCACCGAGGCGGAGCTTGCGGGCGAAAATGAAGAGCGCCGGCGGCTGCGGAAACGTGTGCGGCAACAGTTGCGGCCGCGTCTCGCGCTCTGCCGAAACGAGATCGACCACATCATTGCTGCGCTCGATGGCCGCTTCGTTTCGCCTGGACCCGCCGGCGCG
>DATHXZ010000438.1:0-2027 GCA_035459405.1 Chthoniobacterales bacterium | reverse complement strand
CGAACGCGACCGAACAGAAGGAGGCGGTTAGCAGTTTTTTCATAGGGTTTTGGGAGAGGTGTTGTTTACCAGCCCGATCATCGAGTGCGATGGTCTCGTTGTTATCCGCAACCACGCGACAGCGAGTCGAGCAAAAGTTTCGGCGTTTCTCCATTGAACATTCGGCTTCGACGAAGCCACAACCTTACATCGCATGATGTTGGGCGGCGGGATGTAAAGTGCTTCGCGCAAATTGCATGGCGAGCGATTATTTGCGCGACAGCGCGACCCGGTTCCCGAGCGGCGGCCACTCGCCGATCGTCGCCTCGATCTCGTCGCCCTCTCGCAACGGACCGACGCCGGAGGGCGTGCCGGTGAGGATCACATCGCCGGGCAGCAACGTGAGGCACTGGCTCGAAAAAGCGACAATTTCGGACACAGAATAGATCATTTGTGACGTCCGCGCCTGTTGCCGTGGCTCTCCGTTCTGGCGCAAGACGATCGGCAGATCAGACACGTCGACGTCGGTATAAACAAACGGGCCGATCGGCGTATAGGTGTCGAACGACTTCGCGCGCGCGAATTGTTTCTCGTCGCGCTGTAAATCGCGGTCGCTGATATCCTCGCCGATCGTGTAGCCGAAGACGAAATCCAGCGCGCGATCCGCCGGCACATTCTTCGCACGTGCGCCGATCACAACCGCGAGCTCGACCTCGAAGTGCGTCTGATGCTCAGGAAACGCGACCTCTATGGTGCCGCCGTGCGGCAGCAGCGAGGTCGGCGCCTTGAACCAAATGAGCGGGGTGCCGAGCGGCGTGCGCTTCATTTCGGCGATGTGATCGGCGTAGTTCAACCCGACCGCGATGAGCTTGCTCGGCTCGACCGGCACATCGATGCGCAACTCAGCGAGCGGGAGTATCTCGCCCTGTGGTTGAACTCCGAGCCACGGAGCTGTCGTTAGGCGTTGGACCTGCTCGCCATGAACTTCTCCGTAGAAAATATCGCCGCCGCCGTAGAATCGTCCAAAGCTTCGCATCGCGAGTACGGAGCTTCCGCGAAACGACCGAGCCGAGTCAAGCGATGGCAGGGACGGCGCGCTGCGCCGTCCGAGCGGCGTGGCACGAGCAGGGCGACCCGAACGTCATCCGCGCATCGCACGCGCCCTACCGTGGCACCACAGCGATGAAGTCGCGGACGGTCTTCTGCTCGCGGATCGAGAATGGCGCACCATTGCCGGCGAACCAGAACCCGCTCGAGGAACCGCCGTCGAGGTTCAGCGCGCGCTCCACTTTCGCGCCAGGAATCAGCCCCGGCGTCGCAAGGACGTCCGCGATCTGCGCAAGTGTGAGATGCGAGCTGTAGCCGATCGTCGCCCGATCAGCGCCCGCGGTCGCGACAAATGTTCGTCGTGCTGCACGGGTGGCGTTGAGCCCCGGAACGGGAACGCCGCGATCAACGAGGAATGGCCCGCATTGGCGGGCAGCAGTCGGTTTCGCTTTTGCCGAATATTCCGCGACGCGCTGGATGTACACGCGTCCGCCCGCAGCACTCAGGATCCCGCTCAGCAATCGCGCCTTGCGCAACGGTGCGACCGTCCTGCCGTCGCTGATCAGCAACCCGAGCGGTGCGTAGTCCGGCTCGAAGTACCCGCCGTTTACGCCCGCAACGGCATTCTCGCGCTGCATCGTTTCAGCGAGAGTCGGCCGCGCCTCCGCATCGTCGATGACTCGCAGCGTCGCCGACTTCGGCGAGAACACCGCAAGGTGCAGAGTAGCCCTGGCCCCGCTCTCACTGTCTGTCGTCGTCGCCTCCAGGTGGACCACACCCGCGCGCCCGGCGCCTTGTTGGCCCGACGAAACAACGGTCCACTCCGCGCGTGCGTCGCCGCAGAGTAGGAGAAGGAGCGCGGCGGCGGCGTTAAGGGCGCGGGGCATGTTTCACCAGCAGTTGGTCAAAGCGCGCGCCGTGGCCTAGCGGATCGCACATCGCATCGAGCCGCACGATCGGAAGACTGAGCACGCTCGCGATCGAGAGAAGATGGTCGACCA
>DATHXZ010000437.1:0-7638 GCA_035459405.1 Chthoniobacterales bacterium | reverse complement strand
CTTCTACGACTTCGCGGAGAAGTATCCGTTTCTGAAGCCTGGCAGCGGCGGCGGCGCGCGCCACTTTTGTCCGGCGCCAGTTCCGGAGGAGGAAACGCGCGCAATCCAGGAACTCGCGTTGCGCGCCTTCCGCGCGCTCGACCTGCAGGTCTACGGGCGTGTGGATGTGATGTTGCCGGAGAACGGCGAACCGACCGTGCTGGAGATCAACACAATCCCCGGCATGACTGAGACGAGCCTGTTGCCGGAAGCAGCAGCGGCTGCGGGTATCAGTTACCCGCAGCTTTGCGCACGCATCATCGAGCTTTCGCAGGCGAGGAGGGCGAATAGGAAGTGAAGCGTGTCGTGAACGAACGGCCGCGCGTCCGTAATCAGCGTGTCTCAAACACGAAGCAGCGTCGTCAGCAGCACCTGCTCGACGTCAAAGTCCGCTCGCACAAGGCGACGCAGCATCGCAATCACCGGCTGCTTGTCATCGCTTCAAAGGTGCTGCTCGCGGTCGCGATCTGCGCGGGTGTCGTGTTCGGGATCGGTTACGGATCGAAGCGGCTCTTTTTCGAAAATCCCGATTACCGCCTGACGAACATCAGCGTGCAGACTGACGGCACGTTGCACCGCGACACGGTGCTGAAAACAGCAGACCTGCGTGAAGGTGTGAACATCTTCAGCGTGAATCTCGGCAACGTCCATGAACGACTGCAGGCGTTGCCGCAGGTCGATGAGGTGCAGGTCGTGCGCAAGATGCCGTCGGACATCGATATCCGGATCGTCGAGCGCAAACCGGTCGCGTGGATCACGTCGGGCAAGGAGCTGGGCAATCCTTTTGGCACCGAGGGCGGCTTTTTAGTCGACGCGCGCGGCGTCCTCATGCGAGAGAAGAAGCTGTTGCCCGAATACCTCGGTCTGCCGGTGATCGTGGGGTGCTCGAGCGAGTCGCTCGAGTCAGGCAAAGTCGTCGGGACGTTCGAAGCAAAGGCTGCACTCGAGCTGTTGCGACTGAGCACGGGGAGCTTCATGCAAACGCGTTTTCAGGTGCGCGAGATCGATGTTTCGAAGGGCTACTGCCTCGTGGTGACGGACAAGAATCACACACGCGTGACGTTTGGGTTCGACAATCTCGAGGGGCAACTGCAGCGGCTCGAGCAGTTCCTCGTCTACAGCGACGACTCGAATCGCGAGCTCGAAACCGTGAACCTGCTCGTGCAGCGTAACGTGCCGGTGACATTTGCGAAGACGGCGGCGGAGATCATCAACGAGACGATCGATCCCGAGGGCGCGGAGCCGAAAATTCTGAAGGCGTTGCCGGCGTCGCCGGGTGTGAAACCTGAAGCGACGCCGGCGATTGCCGCAAAATCAAAAACAACCGCAGCGACGTCCGAGGTTCGCAAAGCGACGCCGGTGCAAAAAGGAAAGAAGAGCAAACGAAATGGCGAGTAGTGATTTGGTAGGGACGCCGCGCTGCGGCGTCCGAGGCGTGCTGCGATTGGGGTGGATGTTCGAGCTTTGGAGAGCTGCCACGCGTTTCCGACATCGCAGCGCGATGTCCCTACCAGCGCGGGACGGCAGACACATAAACACAAGGGGCAAACGAAATGGCGAGTAGTGATTTGATGGTGGGGCTAGAGATCGGGACGTCCAAGATCTGCGTCGTGGTGGGCGAGGGACGGCCCGACGGCACGATCAAGATTCTCGGAGTTGGCCAGGCGCCATCACGCGGGGTGCGAAAGGGCGAAATCGTCGATTTCGAGACGGCGATGAAATGCGTGCACGAAGCGGTCGTCGACGCGGAGACGAAGAGCGATGTAATGATCCGCAGTGTCTACGTCGCGGTGTCCGGCTCGCACATCCAAAGCTTCAACAATCGCGGGAGCGTCGCACTTCCGGAGGATCGCGACGAGATCGACGAGCAGGACATCGAGGATGTGAAGATCAACGCACGCGAGGTGAGCATTCCCGCGGCGAACGCATTTCTGCATTCGATCATCCAGCATTATCACGTCGATGGGCAGGATGGTGTGCTGAACCCCGTCGGCATGCTCGGCGAGCGGCTCGAGGCCGACTTCCACATCGTGCACGGCGTGCGGACGCGCATTCAAAACACAATCCGCTGCGTGAAGGAGCTGCCGCTCGAAGTGGAGGACGTGGTGTTTAGCGCGCTGGCTTCAGCGCAGGTCGTGCTCACTCCGCATCAGAAGGGACTCGGCGCGCTGGTGATCGATATCGGCGGCGGGACGACAGACTACATCCTCTACGTTGAGGGCGCGGTGAAGCAGAGCGGCTGTCTCGCAGTGGGCGGCGATCACATCACGAACGACATTTCGATGGGTTTGCGGATTCCGATGACGCGGGCGGAAAAGCTGAAGATCGACGAGGGGAGCGCGATCCTCGGTAATTGTCTGCCCGGCGAAACGGTGCTGCTGCGCGACGACTCCGGATTCGCAGGCAAGGAGATCGAGCGCGAAACGCTCAACACCATCATCAATCTGCGGCTCCGCGAGACGTTCGAGCTGCTGAAGCGCAAGGTCGAGGAAGAGCCGTTCATCAACTACATCGGCGAGGGGATTTTCATCACCGGCGGCTGCAGTCACCTGAAAGGCATCGATCATCTCGCGGAGGAAGTGTTCGAACTGCCGGCGCGCGTTGCGCATGCGCAAACGATGTCGGGCCTGACGAGCGCATTCGAGAATCCGCAATTCTCCTCCGCGATCGGACTTATCAAGTACGCGCAGGCTGTGCAGACCGACCGTCCGCGTCCGAAACGTTTCGGCCGCATCTTCGGCAAGATCTTCAACGGCATCCGTCTGAACTGATGAACGCCAGCGTAGCCCAAGCCTCTGGCTTGCTCTCCCCTACCACTCGCAAGCGAGACGCTTGCGCCACCTATGATCCAACTCAGCCGCAACTATAGCCTTCCGGAGCAGCAACACGAAATCATCCCGATTAAGGTGATCGGCGTCGGCGGCGCGGGAGCGAACGCGCTCGATCGCGTGGTGCTCGATGGCTTGGACAAGGACGATCTCGTCGTCGCGAACACGGATGTGCAATCGCTCGCCAGCTCCGTGGCGGCCACGAAGGTGCAGCTGGGCAGAAGCGTGACGCGCGGGCTCGGCACCGGCGGCGATCCGGAGCTCGGCTACGAGGCCGCGATGGAAAGCGCGGATGAAATCCGCCAGGCACTGGCAGATGCGCGTCTGATTTTTATCTGCGCGGGACTCGGCGGCGGCACGGGATCAGGCTCGGCGCCGGTCATCGCGGAGATCGCGCGCGAGACCGGAGCGCTCGTGATCAGCTTCGCGACGATGCCGTTCGGCTTCGAGGGCAAACGTCGCACGGCTCAGGCGAATGAAGCCCTCGTGCGACTGCAGCAAGCCTCGAGCGCAGTCATCTGCTTCGATAACGACAAGATGGGCGACATCGTCGCGCCGAAAGCTGGCATTCACCAGGCTTTCGCCGCCTCCGATCTCACGCTCAGTCAAAGCGTGCGTTCAATCATCAGCCTCATTCAACGTCCAGGGCTCATTCGCATCGGCTTCGATGATCTGCTCGCCGCGTTGCGCAGTCCGAACGCCCGTTGCCTCTTCGGCTTCGGCGAATCGGATTCAGACAACCGCGCTTATGACGCGCTGACGCAGGCCCTGAAGAACCCATTGATGGATCGCGGGCGCCTCCTCGACGACGCAGCCAACGTCCTCGTGCAGGTGGCCGGCGGGCCGGGCATGACGTTGTCCGAAGTCGAGAGCCTCATGCAGGAATTGAACCGTCACATCGGCGACGAGACGCAGATTCTCTTCAGCACATGCGTCGATGGCCGAATGGGAAATCGAATGGCGGTCACATTGATCAGCTCGCTGTCGGCTGACGGCAAAGTTGTCCACATCCCGAAGTTTACCGCGCCGACCGCGGCGCTAACGCCGACCTATGTCGCGCCGATTCAGACGCAACCGGCTCCTGCATCATCGCTGACCAACGACGAGGCGGAGGATCAGATCACGATACCGGCGCAAGCGCCCGCTGAATCTGAGCGGCCGCTCAAAACAATCGAGGCGAAGATGGCAGCGCCCGAATTCCAGCCGGAACTTGTCGAGCGCGAACGCGCCGAGCCTGAACTGATCGAAACGCCGCCACCGGCTCCAGCCGCTTACATGTCGGCTCCTCCGCCACCCCCTGCTCGGGTCGTTGAACCTGAACCAGAACGGCCGCGCGTTATTCTGCCGAAGGCGAAAGCGGAGGCGGTGAAGGAGCCGAAGCCATCGCGCGAGAAGATTGTTCAGGCGAAGCAGGAAGTGCTGCAGTTCGAATCCGTCACGCGCGGGCGCTTCGAGAAGAGCGAGCCGACGATCGTCGAAGGCCAGGACCTCGACGTTCCTACGTTCCTGCGCAAGAACGTCAAAGTAAAGTGATGTAGCCGTCGCCCTGTGGGCGACGCGCTCGCCGCAGGCGAGCGGCTACAGCCCGGCCCGCTGGCACGCTTTGTGGTGCATTATGGTGCCCCTATGCGTCGCGAATCAGGATTTACGCTCGTCGAGATCATGATCGTGGTGGCGGTAATCGCATTGCTTGCGGCGATCGCCGTGCCGGCGTTTGCACGTGCGCGGAAGCGGGCGCAGAACGCGAAATTTATCAATGCGCTACGCATCGGCAGCGATGCCGCGGATCTCTACGCGATCGAGAACAACGGCAAGTATCCTCCCGACGTGAACCGCGGCATCGTCCCGCCCGAGCTGGCCAGCTATCTCGATCCGACGTTTGACTGGACGGCACCGACGCCGATCGGCGGACGATGGGATTGGGAGTTCGGTGTGCATAGCGTCACCGCCGCGATTGCAGTGGTCGTCGATGGGACCACCGACGTCGAGCGGATGACGGAAATCGATCGCCAGTACGATGACGGCGATCTAACCACCGGCCGCTTTCGGCAACTCGGCGCGGATCGTTACGCGGTCATTATCCAGCCGTAACGCAAGCGGCCGGCGGGCCTTATTTCTTCATCAGGTCGAGCACGGCCGATGTCATTCCGATGAGGCCGGTGCGAATCGTCGGCTCGGGCACAGGAGCGAACTTGCTCGAGTGCAGGCTCGGCAACGGGGTGCCGTTCTTCTTGTGCTCGGCGATCTTCTTCGGATCGACACCGCCGACCGTGAACATGCAGGCCGGCACAGAGAGATCCTCCAGGCTGAAGACACTGAAATCTTCGCCACCCATCACGGGATCGATCGTCAGAAAATTATCCGCGCCGAGCGCGGCCTTTAGTGAACCGGCGACGCGCTTCGTCAGCTCCGGATTGTTGTAGGTTGCGGGCGTGAATTCATTCTGCCGGATGTTGACGATGGGCAGCCGGTCCTGCGGAATTCCTGCCGCCGTCGCCATGCCTTTCGCGATGCGGTCGATCGACGCGAGCACCTTTTCGCGCGTCTCCTTTTTGTAACTGCGGACCGTCAGCTGCATCTTCACTTCGTCTGAAATGATGTTGTGCTTCGTGCCGGCGTGGATCGAGCCGACGGTCACGACCGCCGAGTCGATTGGCTCCACCTCCCGGCTGACGATTGTCTGCCAGCCCTGGATGATCTGCGCTGCGAGCACCACCGGGTCCTTGGTCATGTGCGGGTAAGCGCCGTGACCGCCGACGCCGCGCACCGTCACGTCAACTGAATCCACATTCGCGTAGATGTAGCCGCCTTCGGTCATCCCGACTTTGCCGGTTTCCATTTGTGCGCTGTCGTGCAATCCCAGCACGAAGTCGGGTTTCGGCCAGCGCGTGTAGAGGCCGTCGGCGATCATTGCTTTCGCGCCCGAGCCGGTCTCCTCCGCCGGCTGACCCACGAACACGATTGTGCCCTTCCATTGATCCTTCAGCTTGGCGAGCGCGCGCGCCGTGCCGATGAACGCCGACATATGCATGTCGTGCCCGCAGGCGTGCATCGTCCGCACTTCCTTGCCTTCGTCGTTCTGCTGGGTCGCTTTGCTCGCGTAAGGCAGTCCGGTTTCCTCGTCCACCGGCAGACCGTCGAGATCGGTGCGCACCAGCACGGTCGGCCCGGCGCCATTTTTCATCACGCCGACTACGCCATAGCATGTCTTCCCTGGCTGCTCGTATTTGCCGACCTTCTCCGTCACTTCGCAGCCGACCGCCCGCAGTTCCTTGGCAATGAATGCGGAAGTCTTCTCCTCTTTGCCGGACAGCTCCGGCTTCGCATGCAGCTCTTTGTAGATCGCGACGAGCGACGGCAATTCGGTCTCGGCGAGTTGCTGCGGCGTGTGCTGGGCGAAAAGGGAGAGAGCTGAAACGAGAAGCAGCGCGGAAGGAAGTCGAGCGTTCATTGCTCTACTTCTACTGTCATGCGGATCGAAGTCGAAGCATCTCTCACGCACTCAGGGCAGTTGTCCGACACGCGGCGAGCCGTAGGCTGTTACCATGCCGAACGGATCATCAGTACCTTCCGCTCGGTGACGGATCACGACCGCTTCGCGAATAACGTGCAGCGAGCGGTTCCGGCCATCGAGGCGGCGGGCGGGCGGTTCATCGTGAAGAACATGCTGGCCAAGTCTATGAAGGCGGCATCAATGAGCTCACGGTTGTGATTGAGTTCGAGAGCACCGCGGCCGCAGCCGCAGCGTATGAGAGCGCTGCCTATCAGAAGGCGCTCGGAATCCTCGGTAACGCGGTCGACCGCGATATCCGCATCGTCGAAGGAATCGAGTAGCGCAGCGGCGCATCGTCGCGCTCATTCCCCGACGGTCGGCCGCGCAGTAGCCTCGCCGTGCCTCTCGACGAAAACACCGTCCTCTTCGGCTGGAATCTGACGCCGCGGATTGTAGTCGTCGAGAAGCGGGACACAGTCCGGTGGTAGGGATATCGCGCTGCGATGTCCGAACGGCGCAGCAACGTCGCTGGCGTACGTAGATCGAACCGCGTAGCCACGCACCTCGGGACGGCGCAGCGCGCCGTCCCTACCATTTGCCAGCGCTGTTCAGCGCGGCCAATCTCTAGCTCCATGCGTTTCGAGGAAAACACCATCCTCTTCGGCTCCGATCCGACGCCGCGGATTGTCGCGATTGAAATGGGCGACACCGGGACGGTGAAGGTCTACCGCCGCCAGAAGGACGGCAGCACCGCGTGCGACATCGAGCCGTTCCACCCGTTCGTCTGGCCGGATGGCGACGTCGCCGATCTTGGCCTCGAGAATGCCGAGAAGCTCGCGGGTGACCTGAAGTTCAACTGGCTCGTCACCGTGAACAGCTGGAAAGAGCTGATCGCGCTGCGGAACGGCCTCAAGAACGCCGGGCGCAATTTCTTCGCGCTCACTGATCCGGTGCAGCATTACCTCACGCACACCGGGCGCACGTTGTTCAAGGACCTCGCCTTCGAAGAACTGAAGCGCCTGCAGCTCGAAGTTCTCTCCTTCTGCGGCGGCGATCGCGACCTCCCCGACGCCTCCACGCCCGAGGACCACATCATGAGCATCGCGCTCAGCGATAACACCGGCTGGGAAGAGCTCATCGTCGTCGATGTCGCGAATGTGGAGGGATCCGAGCGCGCGGCGCTCAAGCGCCTGACGAGCATCATCAAGGAGCGCGACCCCGACGTCATCGAAGGTCACAACCTTTTCAAGTTCGACCTGCCGTATCTCGTCGCCCGCG
>DATHXZ010000436.1:0-8123 GCA_035459405.1 Chthoniobacterales bacterium | reverse complement strand
GGCGTGGTTCGTGCTCGAGCACGCGGTGCAACGCTGAGCCGGCGGCGCTGTGGTGTCCGCTCGCGTTCGAACAACTAAACGCTAAGCGCGTCGCCTTCCGGGCTCTGCATCGCCGAGCCGGCGGACGGCGCCGCGGAGCTGTTGACGCCGAGGCTGCGCATTTCGATCCAGTCGAGCACCTCCTCTGCAGACGGCTCTGTCAGGCGACGAAGCATGCGCACGGCGGTGAGAGTGCCCTGCCGGTGCGGTTCAACGCGCCACAACGCTCAAGAGTAGCAATGATTGCTTTTTTCTTGCCGTTTTTACGCTGATGACGAATATCGCGCGATGTTTCGTCGGAGGTGGCTCAGATTTCTGTTCCTGCCGTTTTGCCTGCTCGCCTCGCGCACGGTAGAGAGTTACACGCTCCTCGGCTCATCCTGGCCCGCCGGATCGCAGGTTCCGCTCGAGTTGCGCCTCGGAGCGGCGCCTTACCCATTGCGCGACGGCAGCATGTCTTTCGATGCCTCGGCACTCGTCGCCATGAACATGTGGAACGCACAGGCGGTGAAGGTGCAGCTGGCGTCGGCGCCCGTCTCGGAGGCCGTCCCGCGCCAGGTTGACGGGGTCAACTCGGTGTTCTTCTCCCACACCGTGTATGGCGAGGCTTTTGGAAGCCGCACGCTCGCAGTGGCGGTCAGGCTAAGCAGCGGCGGAGTGACCACTGAGGCCGACGTTATTTTCAATCAATCGAAATCCTGGGACTCATACACTGGCGCATTGCCGCCAACGGAATCGGAGCCGATGGACCTCCGGCGCGTTGCGCTTCATGAATTCGGTCACGTCCTGGGCCTGGCACATCCCGACCGCGCCGGCGAATTCGTCAATGCTATTATGTATTCACGGGCAACGAGCCTGTCGCAGCTGACCCCGGATGACGTGGCCGGGCTCGATGCGCTCTACGGCGCAAAGTTCACCATTCCCACTGCTGTAACGGCAGTGGTGGGGGAACCATTCTCGATGGAGATGACGGTGGATACGCCAGTGAACATGATTTCCGTCAGCCCGGAGCCGACGGGCTTGCGCTTCAACGCGCAGACGCGCGTGCTCTCGGGAACGCCAGCGGAAGATGGGACTTTTAACCTGACGGTCGCCGCGTACATCAAGAACTACACGCGACAGATTTCGCAGCCGCTAGCGGTGACTGTGCTGCCGCGCCAGCGGAATATGCCGACGTTCTTCGATTTTATTCAGCTCGTGCGGTTCTATAACACCGAGCGCCGTTTCTACTTCACGCCGGCGTCGGGTTTAAAGGTGGTGCTTAACGACTTCAATCGCATCGTCGTCACTGCCGGCTCGGCAGCTCCGGTGATCTTCTTCGGTGGCGGCGCTGACAACGCGCTCCTGACACCGGGCGTATACGAGAACGCGGTGAGAGACTTTGCCCTCAAGCCAGGCCAGCATTACCTCGACGTCAGCGGAACAATCAACCAGTGCGATGGTCCCACCGGCAGGTTCGTCGTAAAGCAGATCACGTATGGCCTGAGGCGAACGATCACGTCGTTTTGGGCTACCTTCGAGCAAGACTGTGCCTCGGGCGTGCGGGTGCATAACCGGGGAGAGATCCGGTTCCACGTCGACCCTGATGATCCGCTGCCGGTGCCGAAAATCGAGGCGCCTCCGGTGTTCGATGGAACGCAAGGCCAGCCGATTTCTTTCCGCGTTAGCAGCCAGACGGCGTCGGTGCGATGGGACGCCTCCGGGCTGCCACGTGGGATGTTCATCAATGCCTTCACTGGTGAAGTCTCTGGCACTCCTACTGTCGGCGGCACGTTCCGCGTGAAGATTTTTGCCACGGATGCGGATGGCCGGGTGGGCGAGGGTGCGGTTACGATAACGATTGCAGGAACTCCGCCGCCGCCTCATTCCCTCGTCAACATTTCTACGCGCTCACGAAGCGGGACAGGCGAGGACGCGACAATCGCCGGCTTTATCATCAGCGGGACCAATAAGAAGGGCGTGCTTGTGCGGGTGCTCGGGCCGTCACTCGCGGATATGGGTGTTGCGCCCGCTCAAGTTCTCGCAGACCCGGTCCTGGTGCTCCATGGCTTGAGTAGTCCAGTGACTGTGGACGACTGGGGACGGGCGACAACGCCGGGCTATGGGCCGTTTCCGACGGTGGCCGCTACAGGTCTGTCGCCCTCCCGTTCGGTGGAAGCAGCGACGTATCAAGAACTGACCGGCGGCAGTTACAGTGTCGTGGTGGGTGGCAAGAACGGCTCCGGTGGGATCGCACTGACCGAGGTTTACGACATCGATCCCGATCTGTCTTCCCTGCGCAACATCTCCAGCCGAGCGCGAGTCGGAGTGGGTGACGACGTGCTGATCGGCGGGTTCATCATCGGTGGAGGGGTCCCAACGCGCGTAGTTGTGCGCGGCATCGGTCCGTCTCTTGCGTCAGCGGGTGTGACCAATCCGCTCGTCGATCCGACGCTGACTTTGCACAACTCGGAAGGCGCTGTGATTGAATCCAACGACAACTGGCGAAGCGAGTATCCGCAGCGGATCCTCGACACCGGCATCCCGCCGAGCGACGATCGCGAAGCGGCGATTGTGACGACGCTGCAGCCGGGTAGTTACACGGCGATTGTGCGCGGCCGCGACGAGACGACTGGCATCGGCCTTGTGGAAATTTACAATCTGGACAAGTAGCCGCTGGTCGTCGGAAGCCGCGACCGTTGCGTTACGGGACAGCTAGCGGTGCGGAAGGCGGAACGTCCAACGTCCAACGTCCAAGGTCGAAGGTGTTGAATGCCGCGCTGCTGACACACCCGCCGCGCGCTGACCCCATCACCCTGCGGGTGGTCCCTTCGGCTCGCCTGGTTTGGCGCTCCTACGTGGTAGCGCGGCGGGACGATAGACAAGGAGAAGAGCCACACTCCCGACGATCACGTTCATGATCGTGACGGCGGTGTTGATGTTGAGGAGGCGAACAACCAATGGGTGCGTCGCGGGAATCAGCCAGAGCGCGCTGACACTCAGGAGAAGTAGCCCGAGGAACAAACAAAAGCCGGCCGCGCGTCGCTTAAGGCCGAGTACAATTCCGAGGACCCCGAGCGCAATATGGATGATCCGTGCAGGACGTTGCCGGTAAGAACGACGGCAACAACGGGGCTGAACAATTCCCAAACTCCCTGGATGATGAAGACAATGCCGATGATGATGGCGAATTGATTAGCGGGTGATTTCATGCTGATGGCAGCGTGGCTTATGTGAGGCAAACCTCAAGCCGCTGTCCCGATTTCACACGGCGAGGAGCGCACCGCGCTGCAGTTTCTGTGGCGCGGCGTCTCGGGGGATGGCGAGGCTACGGCACGACCTTGCCGGTACGACCGTCGACTTCCACCTTCGTCACCTTTTTTTCGCCGGCTTTCACCAGTTCCACATCCCAAACGGAAGCTCCCTTATTCGAGCGCAGCTCGCATTTCTTGATTTCGGCGCGCGGGTATTTTGCGAGGACGAAGTGTTGCGCCTGGTTCTTGGTGATCTTGCCTTCGTCGAGCCGTTTGAACTCGCGATCGCTCATCTGGCCGAGTGCGGATGTGCTCAGCGATCCGGCCAGAACAACACACAGGAGACTGCGGGCGGATTGATTCATGTCCAAGCGTCGGCCTAAATCCAAGTTTAGGAAGCGCCAATTCGAACCGTACGATGATGCGTCGGAAGTTATCGCGCCCTAACAGCTCCCTCCGCTTGCGCGAGTGGATCGAGCTGAGCCGCGAATGTAAGTGGCAAACCCGGGGACGCGGACGACAGCACCTTCTTCTTCTCGCGGCCGACAGCTGGTGGCGAGGAGCGCACCGGAAGCGCCACATCTCTCGGCTCAATCTTTCCAGGCAACCAAACCGGCCGCGTCTCTCACGCGCGTTACTTCGCTGGGAACCAGATTTCGAAGAGACCGTCGGCGTTTGCGAGCGCATTCTCTTTCATGCTGGTGTAACCAGCCGCGACCGGATCTTCAAGGCCTGCGCCGGCGCTCGGAGCGCCGTGGGTGTGCTCGAGGTACACAGTGAGCTCGCCGAACGACTCGTATTTGCGTGATTCGACAATCTGGCGCGCCTGCTTGCATGCCTGCTCCTCCGATTCGCTCTGCACCCACACGGTGGCGAGCCCGCGCTGCCCCGGCTGCGCGGTTCGCTGTCCGATGCCAGCTTGGACTTCGGTCATGATCCGGTAGAGGTGCACGCAAAAGAATTACGCACTGGTTTCGCCTCCAAGGCTACTATTTCCTTCGGTGCCCCCTGGCGGCGGCGGTGGGCCGCTTCGGTGAACGTCGAGCGAGCGCTACAGGCTCAGCTTCCGGAGCACATCGCCGAGCTCGGCGATATGGAGTCGCGCGCGCGGCACAACGCCGTATTGGCATCCCTTACCATTCAAGCCCGTGCCGACGCTCAAGCTTGGTGTGTCGCCCGAATAACAGCTTGATGGCCAATCAGCTCTTCAAAACCAAGAGTCCCGATCTCCTGATACGCGAAGCCGAGGCGCCCGAGCGGCAGATGAAACGCTCGTTGACGGCGCTCGATCTCACAGCACTTGGCATCGGGGCGATCATCGGGACAGGGATCTTCGCGCTCACCGGCACCGCGGCGGCTGGCGAACCGGCGGCCACGGCCGCGTCGCAGTTGACGACGCCGGTGATCAATTTCATCCAATCCTGGATCTCGGGCGCGGAGACGGTGATGGGGCGCCCGGGTGCGGGTCCCGGGGTCGTTTTCTCGTTCGTGGTCGCGGCGATTGCCTGCGGCTTTGCGGCGCTGTGTTATGGCGAGCTGGCGTCGATGATTCCGGTATCCGGATCCGCCTACACCTACTCGTACGCGACCCTCGGCGAGATCGTGGCGTGGATCATCGGGTGGGATCTGATCCTCGAGTATGCGGTCGGCAACATGGCGGTCGCGGTTGGTTGGTCGGGCTATTTTGTGAAGCTCTGTCACAGTCTCTTTGGGTTCGACTTTCCATTGTGGGCGGTGACGGACACGCGAACCGCGCAGCATCTCATCGCGAACGGCGGTGACGCGCTGCAAGGCTACTCGTCGACCACGCTGCCGATGATCGGGGGACAGGCGTTCGCATTGAATCTACCCGCGGGGCTGATTGTCGCGGCGGTTACTATTTTGCTGATCTACGGCATCCGCGAGAGCGCGCGTGCGAACAGCGTTGTCGTGATCATCAAGCTCGCGGTGGTGCTGTTCTTCATCTCGTTTGGCGCGTTCATGGTGAACCCGCCAAACTGGTCGCCGATGATGCCGAATGGCTTCAGCGGAGTGATGAGCGGCGCGGCCATCGTGTTCTTTGCCTTCATCGGATTCGATGCGGTCTCCACGACGGCCGAAGAGACGCGGAACCCTCAACGCGACATGCCGATTGGGATGATCGGCAGCCTCGTGATCTGCACGTTGCTCTATGTGTTGATGTCGGGCGTGCTGACCGGTATCCGCAAATACACCGACTACACCGGCGATTCGGCGGCGGTGGCAACGGCGTTCGCCGGCGCGCGCTGGGCGCAGGCGCTCGTCAGTGCCGGTGCTCTCGCCGGCATGACTTCGGTGTTGCTGGTGTTTCAGCTCGGGCAACCGCGCATCTTCATGGCGATGTCGCGCGATGGTCTGTTGCCCGGAGTGTTCGCGCGCCTGCATCCGCGGTACCGCACGCCGTACATCACGACGATCGTGACCGGCCTCGCAGTTGGGGGCGTCGCGATGTTTACCGACATCGGGTCGCTCGCGGACCTGACGAACATCGGCACGCTATTCGCATTCGCGCTGGTCTGCATCGGCGTGATTATTCTCCGTAAAAGCGATCCTGGTCGGCGCCGGCCGTTCCGTGTGCCGATGGTGCCGCTGCTGCCGATCCTCGGCGTGCTGATGTGCCTCGCGCTGATGCTCAGCCTCCCGGTGCTCACATGGATCCGGTTCTTCATGTGGCTTGGCCTCGGGGTCGTGATCTACCTCATCTACGGCATGCGGAACAGCAAGCTGCAGCACGGGATCGACACCGGCGATACCGAGGACGAGCTCCCGCCGCCGATCGGGCCGTAGCTGTGGCCGCCGGTGGTGATTAGCCGGCTGCCATGCTGGCCGACGCGGCGCGGATCGCCGCGACGGGCAAATGATTCCAATCAAGCCCGCGGTCGCGAACACGATCCACGCAGTCGTTGTTTCGATCTCGCCCGGAACAACCGCGCCGTGTCGAGCATTCGGCAGCTACACAATGGGCACGGTATCGCCGATCGGTTTGCCGGATACGGATGCACTGCTGATCGCCGCAATGTGCTCGGTCGATGCTGCATTGACGAGTTGCACATGCACGTTCGTGCGTTTGCCACTCTTTCCCTACCTGACCCGCTTCACGTCGACGACGGTGCCGATCGTTTCAACACCGCCTTGCGCGAGCGCCTTCTCGGTTCGCCAGTTCGAACAGCTCCATAGCCGAATATGCCAGCAGCGACGAGCAACGCGACACCGAGGCCGAAGACTGGTGAATTGCGCAGGAATGGCCACATCGCTCGTAAATTTTTTCAGCGGGAGGGGGAAAGTGCAGGGTGCAGAAAGCTAATCCTTCTTCTCCGGCTGATCGTGGAAGAGAATATTAATGAGCAGGACAACTCCGGCGCCTGCCGCGCCGAGAAACAGGATGATTGCGAGGCCAGGATAACCCCAGATGCGAAATGTCGTGTCGACGCGCATCAGCAGCGCGGCCCCGACGATCAGCGCGGCGATGATGAGACCGGTGGTGATGCGGTTTGCGACTTTCTGGAAGCCAACAATCAGCGTCTTTTCGTCGATCGCGTCGACCTCGATCTTCATCTGATTGCTCGCAATTGCGTCGAGGATCTTGTTGATGCGGCCGGGCAGTCGCTGCAGCAGATCCTTAAGCTCGAGCACACCGCTAAAGAGATTGCCGGGCGAGATGCTCTTCACCAGCCGCTGCTGGAGGATCTGAGCGGCGTTACGACGGATCGATGCGTTCGGATCGAACTCAGGCGCGATCGTGCGGCCGACCTGGTCGAGATTGAGCAGCGTCTTGCCGAGCATCGTGAGCTCGGACGGCACACGGATGTTGTTCTCGCCGGAAATCTGCGTGAGTTCGAGCACGAGCCGGCCGACCTGCATGTTCTCGACGTTCGCGCCCTGCTGCTTCGCGACGATCTCCGAGATGCGGCGGCGGAATTGCACCTCGTCGAAGTTCTCTTTCCTATCCCCAACCTTGATCGCGATGTCGGCTGCGTCGTCGCCACGGCCTTCCGCGATTGCGAGCAGCAGCTGCAGCAACTGCTCCTGCAAGCTCGGCATGATGCGGCCGACCATCCCGAGGTCGATCAGCGCAATGCGGTAATCGTCGGTCAGGAAAACGTTGCCCGGATGCGGGTCAGCGTGGAAGAAGCCATTGACGAGGATTTGCTCGAGATACGCACGGAAGGTTTCCTCCGCCAGCGCGTGCCCGTCGAACTCCATCCGCCCGAGCGGCGTCAGGTCGGTGACCTTGCGGCCGTGGATGTACTCCATCGTGAGCACGCGTGATGTGCTGTAATCCGAGATCGGCTCCGGGATGACGATGCTTTCGTACTCCTGGAGGTTGTTGCGCAGCGTGGTGAGATTGCTGAGCTCCTGCCGGTAGTCGAGCTCGCGCAGCAGGCTCTTGCGAAACTGGTCCAGCATCTCGCCGAACTCGTAGCGCTTGCCGATGTCGGTGTGGTGATCGAGGAACTCTGCAATCTCCTCGAGCGCGTCGAGATCCTCGATCATCCGGTCGCGGATCTCCGGACGCTGCACCTTCACCGCGACCTGCCGGCCGTTGCGCAGGCGTGCCTTGTGCACCTGCCCGAGCGACGCCGCCGCCATTGGCTCGTTCTCGAAGTCGGAGAATGCCTTTGAAAGACGCACGCCGAGCTCGTTCGTCACGATCTTCTCGACCTCGCCGAAGCTGAACGGCTCCACCTTGTCCTGCAGCCTCGTGAGCGCCTCGGTGTAGGCCTGCGGCATCATCTCGACGCGCGTCGAGAGCAGCTGGCCGAGCTTCACGAACGTCGGTCCGAGCGCCTGCAGATCCCGGGCCAGGGTCCGGCCGTCCTCGACCATCTCGGC
>DATHXZ010000435.1:0-10234 GCA_035459405.1 Chthoniobacterales bacterium | reverse complement strand
CGCCTTGGGCCTAACGATTACGTCAGCTTCCGCGTCGTGGAGGATCGGGACAACGAATCGCAGCGCCTCCGCGTGAACGACAACGGCGAGCTCGAAGTGCCCTATGCCGGACTCGTTCCGGCCGCCGGCCGCACCTGCAAGCAGATAGCCTATTCAGTCAAGGCTGCGCTCGAGAAGGAATACTACTACAACGCCACGGTCATCATCGCGGTCGACCGGATCAGCGAGAAGTCGCGTGGCCGAGTTTACGTCATCGGGTCCGTCCGTGGCCCGGGCCCGCAGGAAATCCCGCCTGATGAGACCTACACCGTCAGCAAAGCGATCATTCGCGCGGGCGGGTTTGGCGATTTCGCAAACAAGCGCAAGGTAAAGCTCACCCGGAAGAACGGGGAGGCGCTCGAGGTCGACCTCAAGCGCATCATCGAACAGGGACGCAGCGACGAAGACGTCGTACTCCAGCCTGACGACCAGGTGTTCGTGCCTCAGCGCCTGATCAACATGTAATTCTCCTATGCAAGCCACTGCCATCGATCGTCCCACAGCAGGTTCCTGGACCACCGCGTTCGTCACGCGTGTCCACCGTTATCGCGCGCTTCTTCTGCGCCGGTGGTGGATTCCCCTGCTCACGATCTGCCTCGGCGTGTTTGTGCAGGCGTGGCTGATCTACCAGACGCCGCCGTCGTTCCTCTCCACGAGCAAGATGATGCTCGCCGGCAAGCTCAGCATTCCGCAGAACGCCGTCTACTCGGAAGATAACGTCAATTTCTACGGCACCCAGATCCAGCTCATGCAGAGCTCGGAAGTGCGCCGCAGCGCGGAGGCTCTCGTCCGCTCCACCCATCCCGAGCTTCAGCCGGTCAAGGTCGACGTGAGCGTCGCGCAAAAGGCGCGCACCTCAATCTTCGAGCTGCAGGCGGTCGGCGCGATGCCGGATTACACGCAGGCCTACCTCAACGCCCTGATGCAGAAGTATCTCGACTTCAAGAAGGGCATGAAGGAGGAGCGCGGCCAGGAAGTCACCACCGGGATGACCGAGCAGCTCATCCAGGTCGAGAAGGACCTCCGGGGTGCCGAAGACGAAATGCTCGATTTCCAGAAGCAGAACAACATCGGCTTCATCCAGGAGGAAGGGAATAGCGCCGCCGCTTATCTCGTTCGCCTCAACCAGCAATACGCACAGCTCAAGACGGAGCACCAGTTGCTCGAGACGCTCGATCTCGACCAGAACCTCGACCGCGGCGGGGCCGGTAAGCCCGAGCCGAACGCCTCACCGGGCGCAGAAGGTGCCGAGCAGCAGGGTATGCCATTCTCGGACGTTGGTCCCGAGGGCGACTACCTGAAAGCGAAGCAGAGCTTGCAGCTCCTGAAAGCCGAGCGCGACACCCTGTCGAAGGATCTTCGTCCGCGGCATCCCAAGATCATCAAGCTCAACGACGAGATCACCAAGCAGGAGAACCTCATCACGCTCTTCCGCGCGGACGCCGTCGAGAAACTCGAGACGCGCCGCAAATCGATCGGCAAGCAGATGGAAAATCTGCAGACGAACATCAAGGAATGGGAGGCCAAGGCGCTCGACCTCAGCCAGCGCCTCGCACACTTCAACCGCATCAAGGGCAAAGCCGAACGCCTGAAAGCGCTCTACGACCGCCTGACCAATAACCTGAAGGACGTCGGCGTCTCCCAGGCGGTCGAAGGTGGCGACCAGGTCTCGATCATGGAAATGGCGACGATGCCGATTTCGGTCCGTCCCGGATTGATCAAGAGCCTGCTCATCGGCCTCGGCTGCGGCGCCCTCGCCGGTATCGCCATCCTGCTCCTCCTCGATCGCATCGACGACCGCATGGCGTCGTTCAGCGAGTTCCAGCACCACTTCGGCGAAAACGTGCTCGGCCAGATCCCGAAAGAGAAGACGAAGGGCAAAGTCACGCTCCTGCAGCCGGACGACGCCCGTCACATCTTCGCGGAATCATACCGCAACATTCGATCGTCCATCTTCTTCATGCCCTATGAGGGGCCACGACCGAAGACGCTGCTCATCACCAGTGCCGTGCCGAACGAAGGGAAGTCGACCATCTCGGCGAACCTCGCGATCACGTTTGCACTCTCCGGCGCTCGCACTCTCCTGATCGACGGCGATCTTCGCCGCGGTGCGATCCGCGAGGCCTTCGGCATCTCATCCAAGATCGGCTTCTCGGAAGTGCTGAAAGGTGAAGTGAACTGGCAGGAAGTCGTCGTGCCGACGGCTTACCCGAGCCTCTTCGTGCTGCCCCGCGGCAAGAACCTGTCGCAGCCGAGCGAGCACCTCCTCCGCGAATCGACCGACGCGCTGATCCGCGACATGTACGATCAGTACGACTACATCATCATCGACAGCTCGCCTGTGCTCGCCGCTGACGACACCACGAGCCTCGCGCCGAAGATCGATGCGACGCTGTTCGTCGTCCGCCTGTCCTACACTTCGGCGAGGTTGACCAAGAAGTCGCTCGAGTTGCTCTACAACCGCCAGGTGAATGTCCCCGGCGTCATCCTCAACTACGTGGACACGTCGCTGCCGGAGTACTACTACTACCAGTATTCCGAGTACTACAACACGCCGCAGCCTAATGACGAGCCTGAGGTAACCCCGGCGCTTCAGAACGGCAACGGCAAGCACGCCCGGCGCTCGTAGTTGTGGCTGTAGCGGCGGTCTATGACCGCCGTTGTAGCCGAGGACGCCGTCCTCGCCGGCCGTGGATAACATCCACGGCTACAGTTCGGTGGTCACAGACCGCCGCTACAAATGAGCTTCTTCGGCCCGATCTCTTCGCCGCTTCTCGACGAGAGCTCGGCGCCGGTGATTCGTCGTGCCCTGCACCGTGCGCGCATCGTCGGCAGCTTTGCGTTTGCCCAGGGAGCGGTGCAGCTGATCGGTTTCCTCAGCGGCATCCTCCTCGTGCGTCAGCTGGACCAGCGCGAGTACGCCTACTTCACGATCGCGAACACGATGCAGGGGACGATCAACGTCCTCGCCGATATCGGCATCAGCATCGGTCTCGTCTCGATCGGCGGCCGAGTCTGGCAGGATCGGCAGCGATTTGGGCAGCTGATCAAAACCGGGCACCGGCTCCGTCGCACACTGGGCGTGATCGCCATCGCGGTCGTGACGCCCATTCTCTACTTCATGCTCGTGAAGAACGGGAGCTCGCCGGCGTATGCGCTCATGCTGATCGGCATCGTTCTCGCCGGGCTGTGGCTTCAGCTATCGATTGGGGTGCTCAGCGTAGTGCCGCGCCTCCATTCGGACATTCGGCGCATCCAGGCGATTGACCTGACGGGATCGATCGCGCGCTTGCTCGTGCTCGTCGGCCTGGTGTTCGTCTTCCTGAATGCCAGCGCGGCGATGGTGGTCGGCTCCGCCGCCCTGCTCCTGCAATGGTGGCTGTTGCACAGGTACGTCGCCAAGGTCGTCGATCTCGACGCCACCGAGAACGCCGAAGATCGGACTGCGATGCTGGGGTTCATCCGCAATCAGGCCGCGAACGCGATCTTTTTCTGCCTCCAGGGTCAGATCACGATTTTTCTCATCAGCTTCTTCGGCACACGCGCGAGCTCGGTGGCGGAAGTGGGCGCCCTTGGACGACTGGCGATGATCTTCGCAGTCCTGAGCAATCTGCTGACGAACGTCTTCGCGCCCGCCTTTGCGCGTTGTCAAAGCCCGCGGAGGCTGCGCTGGCAGTTTGGCAGCATCATCGGAGCAGTCGGCGCATTCAGTGCCCTGCTTGTCATGGCTGCGGCGCTTTTTCCACGCGCGTTTCTGTTCGTGCTGGGCGGCAAGTATATGCATCTTGAGGAGGAGCTCGTGCTCATGGTCGCCGGCGCAGTTGCCAGCGCGCTGACCGGCACGTTCTGGGCCCTCAACGCCTCGAAGGCGTGGATCGCCGGCTCGTGGTTGTATGTGCCGCTCACGCTCGTCACCCAGGCTGCGATGATCCCGTTCGTCGACTTCTCCAGCGTTCGCGGCGTGCTCCTGTTCAACCTGATCTCCGCCATCCCAAACCTGCTGATCAACCTCGTGCTCAGCTATCGCGGATTGCGCAGCGTGCACGCCGCTGCGGCGTAAGCAGATGGTAAACTTCGGCTATCATCTCGCTCGGGCACATGGAGCGATGGTCCGCTACATCTACATCCGCTCGCTTTCCACGATCGTGCGCCGCAAGCCTGCGCCGCGGGCCGTGCTTCCGTTCGAGGTCTACTCCTACAGCGGCGAGGCTGCCTTGCCTGAGCAGGTCGCATCGATTCGCTCTCTCCTACGCCACGCCGGACGGCCGAGAAAGTTTACCGTCGTCTCGGACGGCACCTACACCCAACGCAGCGTCGACCTGTTGCAAGCGATCGACGGCTGCGTCTCGGTCTCCCCAGTCACGGAGTGGGTGGCACCGGATACCATTGGCAGGCTGCACGCCTACTTGTCCGGCCATCCAACAGGCAAACAGCTTGCTCTCATCATGTCGCTGCCGGTCCATGGTCCTGCGCTCTACATTGACTCAGATGTGCTGTTCTTTGCATCGGCGGCGGATCTGCACGCGTTGAAGAACGACTCGGCACCGGCCTGCTACCTCGCAGACTGCCAGGTCTCCGCCGATGAGCGGCTTTTCCGGGACCGGGCCGAACGCGACAATCCGGTGAACACCGGCGTGCTGTTCATCTCTGAGAAGCTCGATTGGGCGGCTGCGATCAGTCGCCTTTTGGAGCTAGAGGAGGCGCCGAGTTTCTTCACCAACCAGACGATCACGCAGCTTGCCATGCACGCGAACGGCGCCCGCCCTCTCGACCCACGGAAGTTCGTGCTCCAGCTCGACGATCAGTTCGTCTACCGCGATCGCTACGCTGGTCCTGCGATTGCTCTGCGACACTACGTGAATCCCGTGCGCCACAAATTCTGGACTTCCATCGCTCGCTGATCTCCCGATGGCATCGCCCGACAAGCCGCTGCGCATCCTAATGATCGTGAATCTTCCGTGGGATCCACGGCTGGGTGCCTCGCGTGTCTGGATGGAGCTGGCGGAGCAATGGCGCGCTGCCGGTCACACGGTCGAAAAGTTCAGCCTCTCTGACGCCTTTCCAGGTGTGCGCGCGGCACGGGTCACATTCGCGCTTCGACAGCTGATCTTCATTCGCAAGGCCGCCGCGTTCGTGAAGCAGAACGCGCAACGCTTCGATGTGATCGACGCGCTGATCGGGACGCTGCCGTATTCGAAAGCAGAGCTCGGATTCAGCGGCATCATCGTCGCGCGCTCGGTCGGCCTGTATCTCCTTTACGACCGCTTCGAGCGGAGTGTGCAACATCGATGGCCACGACCTCGGCAGGGCAAGCTCCTCGGGCGGCTTCTGTACGGCTTCACGCGGCGCAGACTGTTGCAGGCCTCCGACGCTGCGGTCCGGCATGCGGATGTCATCAATGTGCCTAACGAAGAAGAGGCCGCCTGCCTCCGGAAGGAGTTCGGATCCTCGACTCGCATCGTGGTAATTCCGTACGGGCTGACGAATAGCTCCGCGCTCCACTCGGCCCAGCGGCCGGCTGAAATCCGGTTGCCCGAAAAGCGGATCTGCTTCATCGGGATGTGGGGCGCACGGAAAGGTGCATACGATTGGCGGCGCATCATCGAACGAGTACGCGCTGAAGTACCAGACGCGCGTTTTCGATTCCTGGGGACGATGGTCGCCTCCGAGGCTGTCCGCGCTGATCTCGGGCCCGCCGCAGAAGACGTCGAGCTTATCTCCGATTATCAGCCAGACGAGCTGCCGCGGCTACTTGCCGATTGCACCGCCGGCGCATTCCCGAGTTACGCGGAGGGCTTTGGCCTTGCCGTCATCGAGCAACTCGCAGCTGGAATTCCGGTTGTGGCGTATGACACCGCTGGTCCCCGTGACATACTCAAGGAGCAGTTCTCCGGTCTGCTGGTGCCGCCCGGCGATACTGATTCTTTTGCAGCCGCCCTCTGCCGCCTCCTCCGCTCAACTCCCGCTGCCTACGCCGAACTGTCACGCGCCAGCACCGCGGCCGTGGCAAGATACGCGTGGTCGGCGATCGCGGACACGACCTTGCAGTATTACAGGCGTGTTCTCGATCAGAGCTCGCGGCCGGTTGTGTTCGTGCAGCCATTCAGCGTCGGCTCAGCCGGCGGGGGCGCGCGAATTTTGCGCGCCTTGCTCGAGGAGGCGCCGGTCGCGGCGCAGAGCGTTTGCTGTTCGCCCGAGAAGCCGAAGCGTTGGCGTAACGAGCTTCATCTGCGCACGCGGCCATCGTGGGGCCGGATCGAGCACAGTCGTTTTGCCTCGCTGCCGAAGAGCTCGACGAGGTTGTTTGCACCGTCTTTCCGCCGCCGGCTCCGCAGATTGTGCCGACAAGTTGGTGCTCGCGCGATTCACGCCGTGCCGCACGCCGGGCTCGATTTCGCTGATGCTCAGGCGGTCGCGCGGGAGCTGTCGCTGCCATACTTCATCAGCCTGCACGACGATCTGGCTTACACCGCGCTGGATGTTGTCGATGCGGCGAAGCGTGAGGCTGCGATGCGCTCCGCATGGCAGGAGGCCTCGGGCCGCTTCGTAATCTCGGATCTGCTCGGGCGCGAGTATTGCGAACGCTACGGCGGACGCGAGTTCCAGGTGGTGACCGACGGCCTCAAGACCCTCTCACCTCCGCGCGTGGAGAGCGATGGCAACGCCTTGCGCATCTACTTCATGGGCCTCTTCCACATGGCCTACGAGCGAAATCTGCGCGCTCTACTCGATGCCGTCGAACTGGTCGAACGCGAACGGCCCGGAATGTCGATCAGCGTCACGATGCGCTGCGAACACGTCCGCCCGCAGGTAATCGCCGGCGCGAGACACGTGGCGGTGCTGCCTTTCGCGGACGAGGCGCAGGTGCAGTGCGACATGGAACAGGCTGACCTTCTCTACATGCCGATCCCGTTCGGCGAGGAGCACGAGAACTTCGCGCGCTACAGTCTGTCGACGAAGATGGTGACGTATGTCGGCAGTGGGATTCCGCTCGTCTATCACGGCCCAACAACTTCCGCGGCTTACCGCCTTTTAAGCGCAAACCACGCGGCGATCACGCTCGCAACGCTCGATCCGGCGGCGATTGCAGCGGAGCTGTCGCAGCAGGATGGCGCGCGGCGCGAGCAGATCGCGGCCAACGCGCTGGCACTGGCGCAACGCGAGTTCATGCTCGCCGACCAAACACGCAAATTCTGGGGCACGCTGGGACAACGCCTAACGAAAGTATGAGCGCCAATCCGCTCGTCGTCATTTCGACCCGTCTCGCACCGGGCCAGTGTGGGATTGGTGCGCACAGCCTGCTGCTGCGCAAGCACTGGCCGGGCAGAGATACGCCGTTCGAGTTTGTCGTCGTTGAGGGCGCGAATGGCGCCAGGGTGCTCCGGGAAGGCGATCGCGTCGCCGAATTCAGCGGAGATGCGGCGAGCCTCGCACGCGAGCTGGATCGGATCGGCGCAGCCGACCTCCTTCTGCATTATGCCGGACGTGCGTATCACCGGTTCGGCTGCCCCATGTGGCTTCCAGGTGTACTCAAGCGCTGGAAGCAAAAGTTTGACGGCGCCCGACTTGTCGTCCTCCTGCACGAGGTGCCGGGGAGAATGCCGATCACGTCCCGGCACTTCTGGTTAGGCCAGCTAAACCGAGCGGTCATCCGACGGCTTTCGTCGATCGCTGATGTGCTTGTCACGAACACAGAGGCGCATCTGAAGGAGCTTCAAGACATCACGCGGCGGGCCGATATTCACGTGCTCCCGATCGGATCGAACATTGAGCTGGCGGCTGTCGAACGGCAGGAAAGAGCGCGAACGGAGTTCGTCGTGTTCGGCCTGCCATTCGGACGATTGCAGGTGTTGCGCGCGTTTGATCCACATGTGCGGCGCTGGCATTCCAGCGGCAGGCTCAGCCACCTTCATCTGATTGGGCCTGCGGGCGACCGCTTCAGCCAGGAAGCTGAGGAGGTGGCGAGTGCATGGCCCGCATCGTTGTCAGTCGTGCGCCATGGCATGCTGCCGGGCGAAGAGGTTTCTCGCCTGCTCCAGCGGGCGCGTTTTGCGCTCACGAATGTGACCGAAGAAACGTGGAGCAAATCGGGTTCGTTCATGGCATGCGCTACGCATCGCTGCGGAGCGGTGATCGCTGGCGCACGTGCCAACTCAATGCCGCTGGCCTGCGCGTTCTCTGCCGACGAGGTGGAGTCTGTCGACGATGACGAGGTGGAACGGCGGACTGCGGCCCTCGCCACCTGGGCAGTGCAGAACGTCGATTGGAGCGTGGTCGCCGCGCGGATGGCAGCGCTTCTCACGCAGGTGAACGCAAATGGCAGATGATGTCGTAGTGATCTGCCCCGAGCTGCCGCCGGCTGTCGGCGGCGTAGGTGATTACACGATACGCGTCACCGAACAGTGGCGCCGCGTATCGCCCAGGTTTGTTGTCGCGAACCCGGTGAACGGCGCCAGCGGCCACGAGGTAGAGCAGCTCGATGCGACTGCGCGAGCAGTCCGAGATTTGCCGCCACATGCGAAGGTGCTGGTGCAATACAGCGCCTATGGCTTTCATCCCCTCGGCTACCCGCGCGCACTGCTTCGCGCGCTCCTGGAATGGAAGCGCGCGAGCGGAGGCGTGCTGGTGCTGATGTTTCACGAGATTTGGACCTTCTGGCCGTTGCTGAATAAGAATCGTCCACTCCAGTCGCTGCATCGGCGCGATATCGCCGCGTTGACGCTGTGTGCCGACGCAGTGTTTACGAGCACGCGCAGCCAGGCGGAGCATCTACGAACTGCATCGGGCCGCGTGGACGTGGAGGTGCTTCCCGTCGGCTCGAACATCCGTCCATCCGCTACGCCTCACGGTGACAAACGGGACGGGCGTGCGGTTCTGTTTGGATTGCAAGCTTCGCGGCTCGCGACCCTCCGAAAAGTGGAGGAGCATCTCGGATCATTGGCCTCTCACGGCATCGTCCGAACGGTGGTCACCGTCGGCGGTGGGAATACGCCGAGGGGTGACGCAGAGGAGAAGGAGCTACTTGCGCGCATCAAGTTGCCGGATGGAGTCGACCTCGTCGGCGCGTTGCGCGAGCACGAGGTTTCAGAGCTGCTGGCGAGCTCGAGCTTTGCCGTCTCTGCGCAGGACGAGCTTAGCGTGACGAAGTCGGGAACGTTCGTCGCCTACGCCGCGCATGGGTTGAACATCCTCTCGCCGCATGCCAACGCGAGTTCAGCCGAGCCGCTCTGCTGGGCGATACATCCGGCCGAACCGCTGGGTGGGATCGCGGATTCAGAACTACGCCTTCGTGCCGAGAGCCTGCGTGCCTGGCACGATCGCACGTGCTCCTGGCAGCGGATCGCGCGAGAGTTCGCACGGGCGTTGCGTCTCGAAGTTTCGTCGGAGCCGATTGCCGCGCCCGTAATGTGACTGTGAATAAGACCAAGGTTGTCATCGTTAGTCCATGCCAGGGTTCCTACGGAGGAATCGAGGCGTTCGTCCTGGCTGTGGCGGCGGCGGCGCAGCGCGATCCGGATGTCGAGCTGCGCATCTGCCTCAAGCGGGTGCGGGATTTCACGCTGCAACCTGATCTCAAGGCGATGCTGCACGGGCAGGATGTGATCTACGCCGATCGAGGATTCGATCGCGACCTGATCGACGTCATCAAGTGGGCCGACGTGGTGCACCTGCAGAACGCGCCGCCGGACGTGACGCTGTTTACGAAGGTGTTTCGCAAGCCGCTGGTCATGACGATTCACAACTACATGGGGCGCCCGATGACGCTGCATCGTCTGCTGTGGCGCATCAGCGGCATGCTCGCGACGGAGCGCTGGTACAACTCGCAATTCGTCTGGGACACGTGGGAGCCCGGCCGCAAACGCGCGCGCAGCAGGAAAGTGCCCACGGTTTCAAAGTTGCCCGAAGGCTGGACGCCTCCCGGGCAGCGCCGCGGGTTCGTCTTCATCGGGCGATGGATCGCGAACAAAGGCGTCGACACGCTGATCGATGCGTACGCGATGGCGAACCTCGATCGCACCGAGTGGCCGCTCACGCTGATGGGCGACGGGCCGCTGCGGAAGATCATCGAATACGCGATCGAGAAACGCGGGATCGCCGGCACTCGCGTGCTCGGGTTCGTGGATGAGGCGATAAAGACGGCGGAGATCCAGAACGCGCGGTGGATCGTTGTCCCGCCGAACACGCGCGAAGATTT
>DATHXZ010000434.1:0-2435 GCA_035459405.1 Chthoniobacterales bacterium | reverse complement strand
CTGCGCCGCGTGCTGCGTCGACCGTGGAGTCCGCCGGTGCCGGCTCCGCTGGTTCGTTTAGGCGGATGGCTCATGGGCACGGAAGGAGACCTGGCGCTGCAAAGCTTCCGCGTCGTGCCGAAGCGGTTGCTCGACGCCGGCTTCACTTTCGAATACCCGCACCTGAGTACCGCGCTGCGCGATCTGTATGGAATGGGAAACAGAGCCGCTGCTTGAGCTGGGCCTGCGCCTGGCCGCGGTCGCACAATTCGCCATCGCACTGATCAATCTCTCACTGGAGCGTTTGATGAACTGGCGCGCCGACGTGGAGCGCATGCCGCTGCTCATCCGCGAAGTGTTCCGTGTCCACGTCATCTTTATCACCATCACTGTCGCGACCTTCGCTCTTCTCACGTGGAGGTTTGCCCGAGAAATGGCCGCTCGCACCGACCCGGCCGCAGTCTGGATTTCGGCATTGATTGGCGTCTTCTGGTCAATTCGATCGATCATGCAGTGGACGCATTACAGCGCGATCCACTGGCACGGACAGCACGTCCGAACAGCGCTGCACGCGCTGCTGTTTCTCGGCTACGGTGCGCTCGGGCTGCTCTATTTCGCGGCGGCATTTCTCGATCGATGAACGAAGACGCGGCTGCGCTCCTGGCGAAACTCGCGCGTGTTCGCATCACCTGCCGGATCGCGCTAGGGCTTGTCTGGCTTTACGAAGGCGTGGTGCCGAAGCTGTTATTTCCGCGCGCTGGGCAGACCGAGCTCGTGCGCCAATCCGGTCTGAGCTTCGGCGCGCCTGAAGTGACGTTGCAGGTGATGGGCATCGCGCAGGCGCTCGTCGGGATATGGCTGCTGAGCGGAATAGCGGAACGCGCCGCGGCTGCTTTCGCGACCGCGTGGATGTGCGTTTTGATCATCCTCGTCGCGTCAGGTAAACCGGACATGCTCACCGATCCGTTTGGCGCGCTCGCGAAAGACATGTGCCTCGTGGCGTGCGCCTATGCAGTCTGGGCGTTGTCGCCCCTGAACTCCGCCGGCCACGCATGAGCCTGCCCGGCATCCATCGGTTCAAACGGCACCCGCTTCCGATCGTCGCCCATTTCCGTCATTCACTCGTGCTGACGTATGCATTGCCGCGCGAAGTGCTCCGGCCACTGCTCGCTCCCGGATTGATGCTCGACGCGTTCGGAGATCTTGGATTCCTCGCCATTGCGCTCGTGCAAACTGAACGCCTGCGCCCGGCGTTTCTGCCGGCGGCGCTCGGGCAGGATTTCTTCCTCTCGGGGTATCGCATCTTCACGCGGTTTCAGACGAGAAGCGGTCGGACGTTGCGTGGCCTGCGGATTCTGCGCAGCGACACGAATCGCGCATTCATGGCGCGCTTCGGAAATCTCCTCACGCACTACCATTACCGCCTCGCGACGGTCGGGCTGTCGGCTGACGCGGACCGACTTGAAGTCAACATCAGCACTCCGCGAGAAGAAGCCGACCTGCACGTCGTCGCTGATCTGCGCGAAGCGACGACGCTACCCGCTGGGTCCCCATTCTCTGATTGGCACCAGGCGCGGCTTTTCGCCGGACCGCTGCCGTTCACTTTCGACTACGAAGCGGAAACACACTCGATCGTGGTCATCGAAGGCGTTCGGCAGAACTGGCATCCGCGACCGGTGAATGTGCAAGCGATCCGAAGCTCTTTCCTCCAGCGGGCGCCGTTCGCGGCGACGTCTCCGGTGCTCGCCAGTGCTTTTCACGTCTCGAACATTCCATACCGGTGGAAGCGGGGCGTCGTTGAACCGCTCCCGAGCCCTTTGTGAGAACGCCACCTCCACGCGGACGCTTCCAGGGAGTCGCGCAAATCCTCCGGTTCAACTGGCCGATGTATGCGGCCGCTGTCGTTGTGCTCACCGCAGGTGCGGCTGTCATCTACTGGATTCCGCTGCCGAGTCTCGTCCGCGCAGCAGCGTTCACTGGGCTCGGCCTCGCTGCGTTCTGGCTGCTGGTCTCCCTGGCCGTCTCGCACTACATTTACGATGTCGCGGGCATCTACCGCGATAACTGGCTGGTCTCGGCTATGCCGCAGGCGCCTCGTCGCTACGTGAATCTCCACGCCGGCCTCGACGAGTTCAGTTCTGTCCTGGAAAAGCGGTTTCCAAACGCCGAGCGGCGCATCCTCGATTTCTTCGACCCGCAGGGCATGACGGAGCCGTCGATCACTCGCGCCCGGAAGCTTGCCCGCGACCAACCGGTGGCGGAGCACGTGGACTTTCGGGCGCTCCCAGTCGGCGACGACGCACTCGATGCAGCTTTCCTCATCTTCGCCGCGCATGAGCTGCGTGAGCCGGAGTCACGCGTAGAGCTTCTGCGCGAGCTGCGCCGCAGCCTGGCGGCGAATGGGCGGATCGTTGTCGTCGAGCACCTGCGCGATGTGCCGAACCTGCTCGCGTTCG
>DATHXZ010000433.1:0-12434 GCA_035459405.1 Chthoniobacterales bacterium | reverse complement strand
TGCGCCTGCTCGACCTTGTGCAACGTCAGCGCACCGACCGCGGGACTCGCACTCGCCGGGCGACCGGCGTAGGCAATCTCGCGTCCGAATAGCGCGCGCAGGCGCGCCTCCATGGACGGCCACGCGCCCATGTTCGCTGGTTCTTCCTGGCACCAGATGACGTGCGCGTTGGCAGGGTAGGCGCTGGCGAGCTCGCGCAGCTTGTCTTCGTGGAACGGGTAGAGCTGCTCGATCCGGATGAGCGCGGCTTCGGCGATGTTGTGCTGTTTGCGGTAATTCAGCAGGTCGTAATAGACCTTCCCCGAGCACAGCACGATTCGCTGGATTTGGTCGGGCGTGCCGAGAGTCGGCGAGGCGATCATCTCCTCGAACGCGCCGGCGGTGAAATCCTCAGTGCGCGAAACGGCGAACTCGGAGCGCAGCAGGCTCTTCGGCGTCATGATCACGAGCGGCTTGACGAAATCGCGTTTCATCTGGCGCCGCAGGACGTGGAAGTACTGCGCTGGCGTCGTGAGATTGCAGACCTGGAGGTTGTCCTCCGCGCAAAGCTGGAGGAACCGCTCCATGCGTCCGCTGGAATGCTCGGGCCCCTGCCCTTCGTAGCCGTGCGGCAGGAGTAGCACGATGCCGCTTGGGCGTTGCCACTTCGATTCCGCCGAGACGATGAACTGGTCGATGATCACCTGCGCGCCGTTGGCGAAATCGCCGAACTGCGCTTCCCACAGGCAGAGCATCTCCGGGTAATCGAGCGAGTAGCCGTAGTCGAACCCGAGCACGCCGGCCTCCGAGAGCAGGCTGTTGTAGATGCAGATGCGCGCCTGGTTGTCGGCGAGATGGAGCAGTGGGATGTGTGGCTTGCCGGTCTTTGCGTCGTACCACACTGCGTGGCGATGGCTGAAGGTGCCGCGTCGCACGTCCTGGCCCGAGAGCCGGACGGGCGTTCCTTCCAGCAGCAACGAGCCAAACGCGAGCGCTTCGGCATACCCCCAGTCGTACGGCCCACCTGCCCCGAAAACTTCGCGTCGGCGGCCAGCGACGGTGCGCTTGATCTTCGGCAGGATGTTGAAGTCCTCAGGCACACGCGTCAGGCCGTCCACGATCTGCCTCAGCGTCTCAGGTGTGATCGCCGTCGGCGGCGAGCCAAACGAATATTCCGGCTGAAAGATGGCTGTGGCTTCGTTGAACGGCGTCTTGCGGTCAGCGGGCTCGTGCGCTCGCGCTTTGACCTCGTCGAGCGCCGTCTGCAAAGTCTGCTCGAACTCGCTCGCAATCGCCGTCGCTTCCTGGTCGGTCAGTGTTCCTGCGTCGATGAGTTCCTGGCGATAAAGCTTTGTGACTGACGGCCGTCGATCGATCCGCGCATACAGGTCCGGCTGGGTGAACGCCGGCTCGTCGCCTTCGTTGTGGCCGTAGCGGCGGTAGCAATACATGTCGATGATCGCGTCGCGTCCGAACTCCTGCCGGTAATCGAGCGCGAGCTCGGTGACGAAGCGCACTGCAATCGGGTCATCACCGTTCACATGAAAGATCGGCACCTCGAGCATCTTGCCGATATCGGTCGCGTACATGGATGAACGCGCGTCCTCTGGCAGCGTGGTGAAGCCGATCTGGTTGTTCACCACGATGTGAACGGTTCCGCCGGTGCTGTAGCCGGGCAGCTGCGACATGTTGAGCGTTTCGTAGACGATCCCCTGCCCCGCGAATGCTGCGTCGCCATGGACCAGCAATGGCAGGACCTTGCGGCGATTCTCCGTGTCGCGACGGATGCGTTGCCGCGCACGCGCGCTGCCTTCGACCACGGGGTTCACCGCTTCGAGGTGGCTCGGATTTGCCGCGAGGCGAATCTCCACCTCCGCGCCGGAGTTGACCTTCCGGATCGTCCGATAGCCGAGGTGATACTTCACGTCTGCATCACCACCGACGAGGTTCGGCACGTAATTCTCCGTAAACTCGGTGAAGATCACCCTGAAAGACTTCTTCACGAAGTTCGCGAGGACGTTGAGGCGGCCGCGATGCGCCATACCCATGCAGATTTCCTCGATGCCGACGCTCGAACACTTCTGCACGATCGCTTCGAGGATCACCATGAGCGACTCGGCGCCCTGCAGCGAGAAGCGCTTCTGACCGACGTAGCGCGTGTGCAGGAACGTCTCGAACAGCTCCGCCTCGAGCAGCGTGCGCAGCGTCGAGATTTTCACGTCGCGTGACGCGCTGGCTTTCGGCGGGCGCGTCTCGAGTCGGTGGCGCACCCAGTTGCGCATCCGCGTGTTCTGGATGTGCTGGAACTCGGCGCCGACCGTGTCCGCATAGATGCACTCGAACGCGGAAATCATCTCGCGCAGCGTCATCTGTTTGTTATCGAGGAAGAACTTGGACGAGACGCGCATGTCCAGGTCCTTCTCGCTGAACCCGAGCTCGCGCAGGGTGAGCAGTGGATTCTCCGGGCGCTTGTCGGCGAGCGGATTCAGGTGCGCGATCGTGTGCCCGAGCGTCCGATAGGCGTAAACGAGGCCATCGATCCGCGTCTGGAGCGGGCTTTCCGCCGACTCAGTCCGCGGCGCACCGTCCTGTGTTGGCGCGAGCGCAGCCGCGCCGTTGCGCAGCGGCATCTCGCCAAGCTCGAACCCTTCAAAAAACGCAGACCAGCTCGGGTCCAGCGCCTCCGGATTCTCCTGCCAGCGGCGATAATTCTCCTCGAGAATGTCGAGATTCAGATGAGTCGCAAATGACGGACGCATGTTGCTTGCAATGTGCGGTCGCCACGCCGGAGGGGCAAGTTGACAGTGCGATTTGCGCCCGTTACTTGCAGCGCAAATGACGGCCGAGGAGGTATACGAATCCGTCACCAACGGCGGGGCGACGCACTTCAAGCAGGTTGTGGAGATACTCGATCGCTACGGGCCTTGGTGCCTCATCGGCGGGTTGGCGGTAAACCATTACGTCGAGCCGGTCTACACGGTCGACGCTGACGTTGTCATCGTGGCGGGACGGCTCGCCAAGATCCAGGAGGCGCTCGTGTCTGCTGGTTTCCGGGTAAAGGTCTTTCCCCATTGGGTTAATGCCACGAAGCACAACAGCAAGCTCGCGTTGCAGTTCACGATAGCCGAGCGTTATCAACCGTTCATCGAACACGCGCAAGCTGGCGAGGTTCTAGGATGCACGGTGCCAGTCGCGAGCTTGCCGGATATCGTGCAAGGCAAGGTTTGGGCTTGGAGCGACCCAACTCGGCGCCTGAACAAACAGATGAAAGACGAGCTCGATCTGGTCCGAATCGGAGAGAAGTATCCGGAGATGCGGAAGCTGATGCCAGATCCAGTGGTGCAGCGCATCGAAAGCGGCCGTGGAATGTAGACTCCTTCGTCCGCTGCCACCAGCGGTTGTGACGGCCACCATTGTGATGGCTGCGGCAGGCGGCTGCTTTGCTCAGGCTGATCCAGCATCCGAACCGACGGTGCTCGCAGTCGCGAAGGCGCTGCCGGCGGTCGTGAACATCAACACTGAACGCGTGGTGCGGCGGCGGGTGCGCGACCCGTTCGAGGACTTTGCGGCGCAGTACTTCGGCAACTACCGCAGCCAGCCGCGCGAGATCCGGCAGACGCTGCAGAGCCTCGGGTCGGGCTTCATCGTCGATCCGGCAGGCTACATCATCACCAACCAGCATGTCGTCGAGCGCGCTGCAGATCTCAAGATCGAGGTGACGATGAACGACGGGAAAACTTACAACGCCCGTTACATCACCGGCGACGAGAAGAAGGATCTCGCGTTCATCAAGATCGACACGAAAGAGCCTCTGCCGTTCATCTCACTCGAGAATCTCTCGCCGAATCTGCTCGGGCAGACCGTCCTCGTTGTCGGCAACGCGCTCGGCTACAGCAGCTCGATCAGCCGCGGCGTGCTCAGCGGGCAGAAGCGCGACATCACGATTGGCGAGACCGAATACAAGAATCTCCTCCAGACGGACGCCGCGATTAATCCGGGCAACAGCGGCGGCCCGCTGATCGATCTGTCGGCGCGTCTCGTCGGCGTTAGCTCCGCCAAGATGGCCTTCACCGATCAGGGTGTGCCGACGCAGGGCCTCGGGTTTGCGATCCCGGCGGAAAGCGTGCGCGAAAGCGTCGAGCAGTTTAAGAAGGTTGCGGCAAATCAGCCCGTGCCGCGCACGCCTGACGGCGACGACGCACAGACCGCTTCAAATGCCGAACGCTTGTTCGGCCTGCAATTGCAGAACCTGACGCAGGAACTAACAGACGCGCTCGGGCTCGCGCCGAACAAAGGACTCCTCATCACCGCCGTCGAGCCGGGCAGCCCGGCGGAGAGCGTGGGAATCGAGCGCGGCCTCGTCGTTTACCGTGTTGGAAAGCACGACATCCGCTCAGTCGCGCAGGTGGAGAAGTTGCTCGCGCGTGCGACTACCGGCACGTCGGTCGATTTCACTGTCGGTATTCAGCGCACGGGGTCGCAATCGCCGCGGCTCGCAACCGTCACCTTGACGGCGCGCTGAGGCTGTAAAAATTCCCAACGCTCCGCCGACTTGGTTGTCTCAGGAGTTATTCGCGATGATCAAGGTCGAAAACCTAACGAAACGTTACGCCGGTCACACGGCGATCAAGGACCTCAGCTTCGAGGTCGGGAAAGGCGAGATCATGGGCTTCCTCGGCCCGAACGGCGCCGGGAAAAGCACCACGATGCGCATCCTCTCGAGCTTCCTGCCGCCGACTTCAGGCCGCGCCTCGATCGCGGGCTACGATGTCTTCGAGCAATCGCTGCAAGCGCGCGCGCACCTCGGTTACATGCCAGAAAACGTCCCGCTCTACAGTGACATGCGCGTGACCGAATATCTCGATTATCGCGCGGCCTTGAAGGGCGTGCCACATCGCCGCATCGCCGAGCGCGTCGGCGATGTGAAAGAGCTTTGCGGATTGAAAGACGTCGAGAAGAAGCTGATTGGCGCGCTTTCGAAAGGTTATCGTCAGCGTGTCGGCCTTGCGGATGCGCTCGTGCACGAGCCCGACCTGCTGATCCTCGACGAGCCGACGAGCGGGCTCGATCCGAACCAGATCCGGCAGGTTCGCGACCTGATCAAGAATCTCGGCAAACAGCACACCATCCTGCTCTCGACGCACATCCTTCCCGAAGTGGAGATGACCTGCAGCCGCGTCATCATCATCAACAAAGGCCGGATCGAAGCGTGCGACACGCCTGAGAATTTGCTGCACGAAATCCGCACCGCGGGTGGCGTGGTGCTGGAGGCGAAGGTCGGCAACGAGAACGGCACGGAGGAGTTGAAGAAGATCCCGGGCGTGCGCGATGTGACCACGACGGCCGATGGCGAATGGCAGCGCTTTGCGTTGCGCGTCGAATCAGGGACCGATCTGCGCGAGGAAGTTTTCCGCCTCGCGGCCGATCGCCGCTGGTCGGTGCGCGAGCTCACGCAGCGGCGGGCGACGCTCGAGGACGTGTTCGTCGAAATCACGCACGCGGACGACGCCTGACCAGCCATGCGAAAATTCTTCGTTCTCCTGTCGCGCGAGGTGCGCAGCTACTTCTACTCGCCGATCGCGTATATCGTTCTCGTCTTCTTTCTCCTCGTGTGCGGCGTGCAGTTTTACACGCAGTTGTCTTTCATGAACGGACAGGCGGTCGGTTACAACGTCCAGGAGGCGTTCTTTAACTCCGTCTTCTTCTGGTTTGCGTTCGTGCTGATCTTTCCACTCATCACGATGCGATTGTTTGCGGAAGAATTTAAGCTCGGCACGATCGAGCCGCTCATGACTGCTCCAGTGCGGGACTGGCAGGTGGTGCTCTCGAAGTTTTTCGGCGCGCTGGTCTTCTATCTCGTGCTGTGGATCCCGACGCTTTTCTACTTCGCGATCTTCCAAATGGTGACAAAGCAGCCGGCTGCCGGCTCGTCGGGCGCGTATCTCGGCTCGTATTTGATGATGCTCCTGCTCGGCATGTTCTATGTCTCGATCGGCTGCCTCGCGTCCGCCGTGACGCGGAATCAAATCGTCGCCGCGATCATTTCCTTCTGCGTGATCACGCTGCATTTCTTCTCCGGCTTGCTGGCCTTCATCATGCGCGAGGTCAGCTCGGCCACGCGCCAGTTGCTCGGCTACTTTTCAGCCATCGAGCAAATGGGCACGCTCTCGCGCGGTGAGATCGATAGCCGGCCGATGGTGCTCTATACGAGCATGACGATCGTGATGCTCGTGCTGACGCATCAGGCGTTTCAATCGCGGAAGTGGAGGTTGTAACGATGGCTACCGAGATGACCGAGGAAACACCACAGAGCGCAACGACGGCAACGCAGCCGCCGAAGAAGATCCAGCGCGTTCGGATCGGGCTAAACGTGCTGGTGCAGATCGCGCTCGTCCTGTTCCTCGCCGCGATGGTGAACTACCTCGGGTTCGAGCATTACAAGCGATGGGACCTCTCGCGCGACAAGAAATACGAGCTCTCCGATAAGTCGAAGCGCTTCCTCGATACAATCAAAGGCAAGGTGCGCATGACCGTCTTTTTCGGCGGAAACAATCCGATCGCGACCGACGTGCAGAATCTCCTCACGCAGTATCAGTATGCGTCCAAAGGCAAGGTCGACGTCGAGAACATCGACCCGGAGCGCAGCCTCTCGCGTGCGAAAGAGCTGTTCGAGAAATACAAAGTCGTCAGCGACGAGAGCCTCGTGATCGTCGACTACGATGGCCGCAGCAAAACCGTGAAGGCATCCGAGATGGCCGACATGGATCCGGGTAATCCGATGTTTGGCGAGGGACCGAAGGTCACAGCGTTCAAAGGCGAGCAGGCCATCACGAGCGCGATGATCGACCTCGTGGAAGGGAAGAAAAATGAAGTCGGCTACTTGTTAGGCCACGGCGAGCCGCCGCTCGTGGACGCACCGCCCACCATGCAAATGCCGATGCAGCCGCAGCCTGGCGCGCGCAGCCCGGTATCGGTGATGAAGATGTTGTTCGAGAACGAGAACATCGCTCTGAAGGAACTGAACCTGTTCGACGTGCCAAGCATCCCTGCCGAGATCAAGACGATCATGATTCTCGGACCGCAGTACGATCTTTCCGATCGCGAGATGCAGTTGCTGCGCGAGTTCTGGGACAAGCAGGGGCGAATCCTGCTGCTGCTCGATCCGGCGGCGAAGACGCCAAAGCTCCATGCGTTCATCAAGGAGCTCGGCGTGACGGTGAACGACGATCGTCTAATGGCGAACGTCAGGACCGGCATCCAGGAAGTTGCGCGCGTCCGCGATGTCGTCGGGCGCTTCCTGCCGGACAGCCCAATCACAAAACGTCTCGGCGATGTGCAGGCGCCGTTCCTCGGCGGCACCGCGTCGCTGACGTTAGCGTCGGGCGATCAAATGCGGAACGCGAACATCCGACTGCAGCCGCTCGTGCAGGCGGAGAAAGGTTATTGGGGCGAGGCCGACTACAACTCGACCGACGACGATCTACTGCAGTTTACGGAGGGGCGTGATCAGGACGCGCCGCTGCAGTTTGCGACCTCGATCGAGAAGGGCGGCAGCACCGACGATCGGGTGCAGGCAAACTCGTCGCGCATGGTCGTAGTGGCGAACTCGGGGTTCATCCACGACAACGCGCTCACTCAATACCAACAGGCGCTCGATTTCGTCTCGGGCAGCGTCAACTGGCTGCTCAGCCGCGAGCAGCTCATCGGCATCGCGCCGAAAATTCCGCAGACGCTGACGTTCAGCCTCGATGAAATTGCGCTGCGCAATCTTCGCTGGCTGGTGCTGGTGCTGATGCCGCTTGTGCCGGCGGTGCTTGGTGTTGCGGTCTGGTGGCAGCGCCGCGCGTAATCCGCCGGCCGAGTTTATGAAGTCGAAAACGACCCTGATTCTTCTCGTTGTCGTTGTCGCGCTCGCGCTCTGGATTAAATTTTACGAGAGCAAACAGCCGAATACGGAAGAGCGGAAGCGGCTGGCCGGCAACGTGGTCAATTTCGAAGAGGACGACCTCGAAGGCATTCTCATCCAGAACGGCGACGACCGCATCGAGCTGCGGAAGAGTGATGAGAAGTGGCGGCTGGAAGCTCCGATCAAAGACCAGGCGGACAGCTCACTCGTCGATGCGTTGGTAGGCGCGCTGCAGAGCTGGCAAAAGGACGAGACGATCTCCGAGGAGGAGATCGAAAAGGATAAAGGACGTCTCGAGGAATACGACCTCGAGAAGCCGAAGCTGCGGGTGAAACTGCAGGGCAAGGAAATGCCGCCAGACATTCTCTTCGGCAAAGACGCGGCGCTCGAGGGTAAGATGTATGTGCGCCTCGCGAACTCGAAGGATTCCTTCCTCGTTTCGCAGCGTGTCAAAACGAACGTCACGAAGAAAGCGGAGGAGTTTCGCGACCGTAAGCTCACCGATGTAAGCAACGCGGAGGTTTCGCGCGTGGCGTTGAAGACGCCGGCTGGCGAGATGGAACTGCAGAAGCAGGGCGAACAATGGGAAATCACGCGGCCTCTGCGCGCACGCGGGGACAACCAAAAGATCGGCGACCTGATCTCGCAGGTGACGGCCGCACGGATACAGCAGTTCGTCGCTGAAGCGGGCGGCGATCTGCAGCCTTACGGACTGACGGAGCCGCGCGGCTCAATCACGTTGTTCAAGCAGGACGACAAGTCCGCCAATCGGACGGACTCGTCCTCTGAGGGTGCGCGCGTCTTGCAGATTGGCGGCACGCCACCCGAGCAGCAGGACCAGGTTTACGTGCGGTTCTCCGCGCGCAATTTCGTTTACACGCTGCCGAAGAAGATCGAGGAGATCCTCAACACCAAACCGGCCGATCTTCGCGATCGGCATCTCGTGCGATTCGATACGAACCTGCTCGATCGCATCACGATCGACGCGCCCGGGAAGGGCAAGACGGTGCTCGCGCGCAAGGATCAGGCATGGACGATCGCCAGCCGCGACAATCAGCTCGCGAACAACACAGAAGTCACCCGCCTGCTCGACACGTTGAAGAATGAGCAGGTCACACGGTTTGTGGAAGACGTAGCATCCGACCTTCCGAAGTACGGCCTCGATAACCCGCAGCTGCAAGTGACGCTCAGCTCGTTCGCCTCGGAAAACACGGCGGAAACCGCTGCGGGTGAGAAGCCGATTGCGACCATCGCGTTCGGCAATGCAGATGGTGACAATGTGTTCGCGCGGATTGGCGAGGAACCGTTCATCGTGGCCGTGCGCAAGGCGCTGCTCGATCAGATATTCACCGATCCGGCGAAGTGGCAGGAGCTCGCGATCTTCAAGTTCAAGCCGGAGGATCTGAAGCGGCTCAGCGTTACGACCGACAAAGAGGCAACGCTGACGCGTGCTGCGAACAACGAATGGACGCGGCCGGAAGGCAATGAGCCGATCAATCAGGTCAACGTCCAGTCGCTGCTCAACACGCTCAGCGATTTGCGCGCGGTGCGGTGGGAAAGCACTGCGACTCCGCCCCAGGCTTTCGACAAGCCGCAGATCACGATCACCTTCACGACTTCGGCGGACGACAAGACGTTGCACAAGCTGATCGTCGGCGGACCTGCGGGCGGTGGAATGTGGTTCGGGCGAGTGGAGGGGCGTGAAGGCGTATTCGTGCTCAGCAATCCGGACTTCAACGCGCTGCGATTGCCGGTCGGTGAACCTCCGCCGGCACCTGCGGCGCCGCAGCCGCCCCCGCCGAGCGCGACACCATAGGCGTAGCCGCCTCCCTGTGGGACGCGCAGGCGCTTCGCACAGCGAAGCGGCTACAGGTTTTCCGCCGTGTAGATCGTCGCGATTCCCCCGGTGAGCGGAATGGCTCGGGCGCCGCTGAATCCGTTCGCATCGATCAACCGGGTCATCGCTGCGCCGCTCGGGAACTCTTCGATCGAAGCGGCGAGATACTCGTAAGCGTCACGCCGGCCGGTAATCAGAGCGGCCAGCGCAGGCAAGCAGCGGTGCAGGTAAAACCGATAGGCGGGTCGCAGCGGCTGATGCGGCATTGAGAAATCGAGGATCAAGACGTGTCCGCCGCGACCGAGCACACGCGAGGTCTCTCGCAGCGCCGCGCCCCAATCGGCCATGTTGCGCAGCCCGAACGCAACCGTCACGCAGTCGAAACTGGCATCGTCGAACGGCAACGCGAGTGCGTCAGCAACAACGGTACGCTTCAGACCTTTTGCACGCGCTCGCGCAAGCATCTCGGTTGAGAAGTCCGTCGCGGTGATTTCGGCCGCTGGGACGTGAGCCTGGATCGCGAGCGCGAGGTCTCCGCTTCCGCTCGCCACGTCGAGAACCCGGCGAACTTCCCATCGGCGGACAATCCGCGCGGCACGCCAACGCCAATAGAAATCGATCCCGCAGCTGAGCAGGTGGTTGGCGAGGTCGTAGCGTCGCGCGATGCCGTTGAACATTCCGCGCACGCGCTGCGGATCACGTGACGGCGCGCTTGCAGCTCGCGAGTCCAAGAGGCGGGGATCAGACTGCTCGATCGACACACCCCATCGTAAGCACGCCCGCAAAGCCTGTCATTCCGAGCGAAGTCGAGAAATCCCGTGGTGCACCTCGAGGTTTGCCACGGGATCGTCCACTCCGCTGTGCTCCGGTCGGAATGACAGGTGCGAACGGCTACGGCTCCGCTGCAAACGGCCGGCTATTGAGAGCCGTTTGCCGCGCCGTCAGCCCAGGGCTTCAGCACGATTTTGATGCATTCGTCCTGCTTGTCGCAGAAGATCTGGTAACCCTTCGGCGCGTCCTCGAGTCGCATCGTATGCGTGATGATGAACGTGGGATCGATCTGGCCGCTCTGAATACGCTCGAGCAGCGGGCGCAGGTAGCGATGCACGTGCGTTTGACCTGACTTGAGTGTCAGCGCCTTGTTCACGACCGAGCCCATCGGGATCTTGTCTGCGAAGCCGCCGTAGACGCCGGGAATGGACACGGTGCCGCCTTTGCGACAAGCGATGATTGCTTCGCGCAGGGCGATCGGGCGTTCGGTTTCTGCCATGGTCGCCTGCTTCAGCCGGTCGTATAAACCCACCGCGCCGTGTGCGTGCCCTTCCATGCCGACGGCGTCGATGCAGGAGTCGGGGCCGCGGCCGCCAGTCATGTCGTTCAACGTCTCGAGGACGCTCGTCTCCGAGTAGTTGATCGGAATCGCGCCAGCCTTGTCGCTCGCCATCCGCAGTCGTTCCGGGAATCGATCGATCGCGATCACGCGCTCGGCGCCAAGCATGTAGGCGCTTTTGATGGCGAACTGCCCGACTGGTCCGCAGCCCCAGACCGCAACAGTGTCGCCGGGCTCGATGTTGCATGCTTCCGCTGCCATGTAGCCGGTCGGGAACACGTCGGTGAGAAAGAGCACCTGCTCATCGGTGAGCCCGTTCTCGATCTTCATCGGGCCGACATCGGCAAACGGCACGCGCGCGTATTGCGCCTGCCCACCCGCATACCCGCCGGTCAGGTGCGAGTAGCCGAAGATACCGCAAGGCGCGTGGCCCCACATCTTCTCGGCGGCGGCGGCGTTCGGGTTCGAGTTCTCGCAGAGCGAAAACATCTGGCGTTTGCAGAAGAAACAACTGCCACATGCGATCGGGAACGGCACCACGACGCGGTCGCCGACGCGGAGGTTGTGGACTGCCGGGCCGACCTCCACCACCTCGCCCATGAACTCGTGCCCGAGGATGTCGCCCTTTTCCATGGTCGGCACGAAGCCGTTGTAGAGGTGCAAATCCGAGCCGCAGATCGCGGTCGACGTGATCCGCACGATCGCGTCGCGCGGATCGAGAATCTTTGGATCGGGCACTTCCTCGACGCGGACGTCTTGTTGATCGAACCAGCAGGTTGCTTTCATAGAGTTCCTTTCAATTGGTTAGCGGACGTATCGGAGGCGGCGCGGCCTTGGGGCATGCGCTCTGGCGGAGCGCAATGCTGTCATTGCCGCGCGCGCGTGGCTACAACAGGAGCGTTGCCCTCCATTCGCCCTTACGATCGTGTGTTGTCGGTGTCGTAAATCGATGAGGTGCTGCTCGGCCTGCCTGCCGATTGGCCTTCGGTGGTGGTTACCTGGCCAGTTTCCATCACCTGCTTGAATCGATACAGATCGCGCTGCACCTGGATCTCCGGCTCTTCGCCGAGGAGCCTGGCGATGCTCGCGCCAAAGAATCCGCTCGGCGGGTGGTACTCCATTTTCACGCGCACGAATGTCCCGCGACCGCCCGGTGCGCGCTCGAAGCGGACCGAGCCGCTGTTCTCGATGTCGGCACCCGGAAGTGAGCGCCACGCGATCAGCTCACCCGGACGTTCATCGACGATCTCCGCTTCCCATTCGACGCTGGTGCCCGTCGGACCTTTCGCGCGCCAATGTGAGCGGTTCTGTCCTGTTTGCCGGACCGACTCGAGGTGACGCATGAAGCGCGGCAGATTCTCGAACTGCCGCCAGAACGCGTA
>DATHXZ010000432.1:0-2641 GCA_035459405.1 Chthoniobacterales bacterium | reverse complement strand
CGTGGCGGGCTTCAGGAATCCGCCACAAGCGCAGAGCGGAGGCTTCCGCGTGCGCCGGAACTCTTGAAAATGCGGCTCCGGATGGCTCCGTCGATGGCAGCTCTGACATTCCACTTCGGCATTCGTCCCATGCAGCTCGACAAGTCGCTCGGCGCTCGTGCCTGCGAGGCTGTGGAGGGCGTCGATATTCTGCGTGATGACGGCGCGCAGTTTGCCCATGCGTTCGAGTCGCACGATTGCGTCGTGCACTGCACTCGGTTGCGCGTCGCAGAATACATCGCGCCCTTCCAGCTTGTAGTCCCAGTGCTCGATGCGCGCAGCTTCGAATGTCATGAAGTCTTGGAAGTAAACCGGTTGGCGTCGCGTCCAGACACCTTGTGGCCCGCGGAAATCCGGGATCCCGCTGCCAGTCGAGATGCCGGCACCGGTGAAGATCAGTACGCGCCTCGAAACGCGCAGGTAGTCGGTGAGAGTCACGGCGCACAGTATCGCCGCGCCGCTCTCCATTTGCCATGGCAGTGGCGGTTCCGGTCTGTTTTGATGCGGCGATGCCTGGCAGCACTCCCCTCGATCCATCACCGGACGAAATACGGCGCGCCGGGCATTCGGCGATCGAGATCATCGCCGACTATCTCGGCTCGATGCCAGAGCGGCCGGTATACCCGAGCGTCACCTCGCGAGACATCCGCCAGCAGCTCGACCCTACGCTGCCGCAAGACGGCGAAGCATTTGAACACGTGCTGGCGGCGTTCCGTCACGTGCTCGTATCGAACAGCCGGCACAATGCCCACCCGCGCATGTTCGGCTATGTCCAGGCGCCGGGTACCGCACCAGCGGCCATCGCCGATCTGCTGGCCTCCACGTTGAATGCAAATCTAACGGCGTGGCGTTCCGCTCCGGCTGCGGTCGAGCTCGAACGCCTGACGATCGAGTGGATCAAGCGAATCATCGGCTTTGATCCTGGCGCTGCGGGCCTGTTCGTCAGCGGAGGCTCAATGACAAACTTCGCCGCACTCGCGGCGGCGCGACGCGCGAAAGCTCCAGAAGATTTCGCGCGTGCCGGTGCCCGATCGCTCCTGCGTGCGCTGCGCATCTACGCGTCGCAGGAGACACACCATTCAGTCGCCAAAGCAGCGACACTCCTCGGCATCGGCAGCGGCAACGTGCGGACGGTGCGAGTCGACAGCCGCTTCCGAATTCGGATGGATGATCTCGAGCAAAAGATCAGCGACGATCTACGCGACGGGCACCTGCCATTCTGCGTCGTCGCGAACGCCGGGACAGTGAACACCGGTGCGTGCGACCCCCTCGCGCAGGTCAGCAAGGTCGCGCAGCGCTTCGGCCTCTGGATGCACATCGACGCGAGCTACGGCGGGTTCGCGCGGCTTGCGCCAAGCGCCCGCCAGTTGTTCGACGGCATCGAGCTTGCGGACTCGATCTCGCTCGATCCGCATAAGTGGCTCTACCTACCGGTTGACTGCGGTTGCGTGTTGTATCGCGATCCGCAGGCGGCGCGCGCAGCGTTCGCGCACGATGCGGAATACACGCGCGTGATCTCGCAGGAAGCAGACGAGGCGTTTGCCTTCTGGGATTACGGGCCGGAGTTATCGCGGCGATTCCGCGCCTTGAAGGTTTGGATGACGCTGAAAACTGTGGGCGTGCGGGCCTTCAGCGACAACATCGAGAAGGACCTCGGATGCGCGCGTCACCTCGAATCACTTGTCTGCGCGAGCGAGGACTTCGAAATGCTCGCGCCAGTCGAGCTCTCGATCTTTTGCTTCCGCCACGTTCCAGCGGAATTGCGTAGCGCTCCGGACGAGCAGCTCGACGCGTGGAACGAACGCCTGCTCGTAGCACTGCAACGTGACGGCAATTCATATCTGTCGAACGCGCGGATCGGCGGTCGCTTCAGCTTGCGCGGATGCGTGATGAACTACCGGACCACCATCGACGACATGGAAATTCTGCTCGCCGACTTGCGCCGCGTGGCGCAGCAGATCGGATCTGCGAAAAACACCTGAGCCTATCCGGCTGCGAGATCTTCCGCGGTGAGAACCAGCCGCTGGACGCGCTGGTCGTTGGCAAACCCTTCGACGATCTCGGGGATGTCGGCGAGCGTGACACGTCCGTAGAAGAAATGGTCCGGCTCGACGAGGATCGTCGGGCCGGCAGTGCATTGATCGAGACAGCTCGATTTGCAGGCGCGGACCTCTAAAGCCGCGAGACCGCGCGCGGAGAGTTCGGCCTTTAGAGCGCTGTAGATTTCCTCTGCTCCACGCACGGTGCAGCAGCGCTTTGGATGATCGTCAGCACGGCGGTTCGTGCAGATAAACAGATATCGGCCGCGCTTAGGCATGGACCATGATGGTGAAGCTCGACTGGTGCGGCGGAAAGCTGATTCGGTCGCTTACAAACAACAAGCCGATCGCGGCCGCACCGCGCACTTGTTTGCCGGTCCAACGCAGCCGCAGCCGGCGCTTCGTCCGAATTCTGTTAACCATGATTCGTCGCACACTTTTGATTATCGCGATTGTCGCTGGCGGGATGCTCATCCCGACCGAAGAGGCAAACGCACAGCGCATTTACGTTCACGTTGAAGATCGTCCGTTTTATCGGCATGGGCCCGAGTATTATCGTGGCG
>DATHXZ010000431.1:0-1579 GCA_035459405.1 Chthoniobacterales bacterium | reverse complement strand
CGTCGGTGGGGCGGTGCTTCTGCTCGGTGTGGCAGGCCGGCAGGCGCTGCAGAACTTCCTCTTCAAGGTCAACACGCTCGACCCGACGATCTACATCGCGGTGACGGCGCTGCTCACGGCAGTCGCTGCGTTGTCGTGTTTCGTCCCCGCGCGCCGCGCCACGCGCGTCAATCCGATCGTCGCTCTGCGGGCGGAGTAGCAGTCCGGCTGCGGCGCCATTTTCTCAACGGCACGCCGACGCGCACGAGATCGAGACCATGTTCGTTGAGGAAGACGACAAAGTCGCAAATCCGTTAGGCGTCAAAGGCATGGGCGAACTCGGCATGGTCGGCATCCCCGCCGCGATCGCGAACGGGGTGTTCCACGCCACCGGCAAACGCGTGCGCGACCTGCCGATTACGCCGGAAAAATTGATCGGTGTTCGCTATGTCACAGCGTTGGCCCCGCGTTGATCTTTCACACGATCTCTGACACTATTCCGTCGTGGCGAACGCGATCGAGGAGATCACCGAGGACGCGATGAGTCTTCCGCTTCACCAGAGGCTCGCTCTCGCGGGCGTTCTCCTTGAGAGCGCTGAGGCAGCGCCCGATCCTGAGGCTGAAGCGGCGTGGGATCCTGAAATCCGTGACCGAATTCAAGCCCTCGACGCCGGCCGCGTCCGCGGAGTTCCATACGAGGATGTCATGCGCGAGGCGCATACACGCCTTGCTCCGGTTTCACAATTTCGATGAGCAAAGTCGAACAGATGGAGGCTGAACTGCGCAAGTTGTCCCAAGCTGAGCTTCGGCAGATTCGTGAATGGCTCGACGACATCATCGAAGACGAACTGGAATTCACGCCTGAGTTCGAACAGGCGATCAGGCAATCGGAAGAGGATATGGCGGCGGGCAGGAGTGCACGTGTGCGCGAGCCGGGGGGCTCGTGAGCGCAGCGACCCAAGTCTACTACGCCAGCTTCGATTCCGCGTTCTTCAAACTATCGCCTGCGCTTCGGACCCGGATCGAGGCAGAGATCAATCGAATCGGCTCGCGTCTGTCATCCTATTCGCATCACAGACTGAAAGGTTCGACGCGATTTCGTACGCGAGTCGGAGATTATCGGATCATCTACGCCTTCAATTTGGAGCAAAACACGATTCACCTGCTCGCAATTGGGCACCGGCGCGACGTTTATCGCGAAAGGTAAGGATTGCATCATGATGAATCGCTTTTGGGCCAAATTTCTCGTGGCGCTGGTCGCGAGGGGCCTGTTCGCGACGGTGGCTCAGGCTGACCTCGCCGAGTTCAACGCGATCAACGCCGCGGCTCGTGCGGCGAGGGAGAGGGGGGATAATGCCGCCCTTCTGACAAACATGAGGAAGCTTGCCGCAATTACGCCGGGTCATCCCTCGCTCCAGATTGCCTTGGCGCGTGGCCTGGCGTTCGACGGACATGGTGCTGGAGCCGTGGCACAGCTCAACCGGATTGCGGACCTCGGCCTCTCTTTTCGAGTCTCCGACGATGCTGCATTTCAGAGCCTGAACGACGATTCTGGCTTCATCGCGGCGGCGCAGCGCCTCGCCGCTAACGGCAAGGGCTT
>DATHXZ010000430.1:0-2028 GCA_035459405.1 Chthoniobacterales bacterium | reverse complement strand
ACGTCTGCAGGGTGTCAAACACGCCTGACTCGACGGCAAATCGCGCCGCCCGGCTGTCGCCGCTGTAGCCGATGAAACGGGTGTAGCCGCGATCGCGGGCAGTCTGCAAAGCGGTGATCGCATCGCCCTTTTTCAGCACCGATTCGGAGCAACTATGCAATTGCACCAGGTCGACGCAATCGGTCTGAAGGCGCCGCAAACTGCGCTTGATGCTCTCCAGGATTGAATCGATCGACCAGTCCTCGCTGCCGACGCCGCGCGGGTGTCCGCATTTGGTGAAAAGATAGAACTGATCGCGCCGGTGATTGACTGTCTTGCCGATGAGTTCCTCGCTGCACTCGTAGCATTCGGCCGTGTCGATCACGTTCAGCCCGGCATCGAGCGCGCTGTTCAGCAGGGTCTCGACTGTCTCGGCGGTGGCCCCTTCGTACCCGATCTCAGCGCCACCGAAGCCGAGAACCGAGACCTCCATGTCTGTCTTGCCCAGGCGGCGCTTTTCCATGCCGGTGAATTGTAGGGCGTTTCTGGGAAACGCCAAGACGTCTGACACAGACTCCCTACAACAATCGCGTCCGGCCAATGCCGTGCTCAATCCGGCCGACGACATTTGCCCGCAGCGCCTTGCGAACCGTTGCGACATTCTTCTCCGCCACGACGACCGCCATCCCAATGCCCATGTTGAACACCTGATACATCTCCTCGCGATCGACGTTTCCGTTCTGCTCGAGGAGCGCGAAAATCGCCGGCACGCGCCACCTCCTCGTGTCGATCACCGCATCGCAATCCTTCGGCAGGATGCGCGGGAGATTGTCGACCAGTCCACCACCGGTGATGTGGGCAATGCCGTGGATCGAGTCCTGCGGTACCTTTGCCAGCGCCGGCTGATAGTTTTTGTGCGTGCGAAGGAGCTCGTCGCCTAACGAGCGATTCAGTCCGTCCACGCGTGCATCCAATTTCAGCCGCATCTTCTCGAGCAGGATTTTCCGCGCGAGCGAGTAGCCGTTTGTATGCAGCCCGTTCGAGGGTAAGCCGAGAACAACGTCGCCGGGTTTGATCCGGCTGCCGTCGATCATCTTCGAGCGATCGACGACTCCGACGATGCAGCCGGCAAGGTCGTATTCACCTTTGCGATACATGCCGGGCATCTGCGCTGTCTCGCCGCCAATCAATGCGCATCCGCCGGCCCGACACGCGTTCGTGAACCCGGCCAGAATTTGGTCGAACACCGCGGGCTCGAGGCGCTCCGCGCCGATGTAATCGAGAAAAAACAATGGTCGCGCGCCGGGCACCGCGATGTCGTTGATGCAGTGGTTGACGAGGTCCGCACCGATGCTGTCGTGGCGGTTCATAGCGAACGCGATCTTCAGCTTGGTGCCAACACCATCCACGCTGGCGACGAGCACCGGCTCGCGCATTTCGCCGAAGTTCGGCGCGAAAAGGCCGCCGAAGCCGCCGATCTTCCCAAGCACTTCCGGTCCGTGCGTGCTCTTGACGCGCGATTGGATCCGCTTCTTGACGAAGTTCCCGAGATCGACGTCGACCCCGGCCTGGGCGTACGCCTTTTTCTTATCCGCAGATTTCACAGATGCCGGCAGATGAACGAGTCCAAAATCTCCGCGCGGATTGGCCGGAGTGAATCGGCTTCTACTTTAGGTCAGCGAAGAGCTTCTGCTGCGGTTCCTCGGCAGCCAGCGCGCGCGAGCGACTCTCGCGCTTCTCCATGATGAACTTGTCGAGTTCGGGATCGACGGGGAGGGGATAGTTTCCGGTAAAACACGCCAGGCAAAAGTGGTTCGCCGGTTTGCCCGTCGCGCGCACCATTCCTTCCACGTCGAGGTAGCCGAGGCTGTCAACGTTCAGGTAATCGCAGATCTGCTGCATCGAGAGCTGGTTCGCGATCAGCTTCTCGGGGTCGGGGAAATCGATGCCGTAGTGGCAGGCGAATCGGTGCGGCGGACAGCTGACGCGCATGTGCACCTCCTTCGCGCCGGCTTCGCGCAAGTTCACGACGCGTGCACGTGCGGTCGT
>DATHXZ010000429.1:0-2390 GCA_035459405.1 Chthoniobacterales bacterium | reverse complement strand
TCGCGGCAAAGCAGGTTGTCGCGGGCGTTCTTCCTGGCCTGCAAGCGAGTCGGCAGCCAGGTTTGTCGCAGGAGTTCAGTCAGTATCGCGCATACATGCCCGGCGACGAGCCGCAGCAGATCGATTGGAAACTTTTCGCGCGATCTGACCGCTACTACATCCGTGAAAGCGAGATCGAGACGGCGGTCACGGTCCGCATCATCCTTGATGCGACCGGCTCAATGCAGCACGAGGACACCGCCGGAAGGGGCGCCGGCATCCGCAAGTTCGATGTCGCGCGTGTGCTCGCCGCCGCATTCGCTTACCTGGCGCAGACGCAAGGGGATCCTGTCGGCCTGCATGCAATTTCCGGCGGTTCGATTGAGTCCCTTCAGCCCGGACAGCGTCGTCAGCCGTTCGAGCGGATCTTGCATGCGCTGGAGAACCTGGAGCCAGCCGGCAGTTGGCCGGACAAGCCGCGCACACTGACGGGCGGGATGGCGTCGCGAAATTCATCGGCGCCGAGTCCCGCCGGAACTACCCGCGAACTCAGCGTGATTCTTACCGACGGGTTCGAGCACACCACTGAAATCCGCGAAGCGCTCGCCGCGTTGCGGTCGCGCCACCACGAACTGCTGTTCGTTCATCTGCTTGGGCGTGACGAGATCGAGTTTCCGTTCAGCGGGCCTGTGCGTTTCGAGGATTGGGAGACCGGCGAAGTGTTCGAGACAGACGCATCGACCGCACGTGCGGCGTGGCTCGAGAATCTCGAACGCTCTCTCGATGAGTGGCGGCGCGGGTGGGATACAAAGCGCTTCGATTACCTGCAGATCAGAACGGACGAGCCGCTCGATCGCGCCCTGCGTGCCTACCTGCTGCGGCGGATGAGGCGCTAAGTCGCCGCGCGATCATGCTGCAGCTGTTATCTCCGATCGCGTTATTCACGCTCGCCGCGCTCGCGATTCCCGCCGTTCTTCACCTCTGGCGACCGCCGCCGCGAACGATTCGCGTTGGCACGTTGCGGTTCTTCACCGGGCCTGCTGTTCAACGGCTGACGAAGTTCCGTTGGCGTGAACGTTTGCTCCTCGTCGTGCGCCTGCTGTTGCTGGCGATGCTTGCGTTGCTTCTGGCGCAACCGATCTGGAGAAAACCGCCGCCGACCACCCCGCAACGCTGGGCCCTGATCGAACCGGGTGTCGTTCTCGAAGGCGAGGCGTTGAACCGGCTCAACGAGCTGGCCGATTGCGGATTCGAAGTTCGCGAACTCGCTCCCGGATTCCGTCGCACTTCGCGGCGAGCACGCGGGCCGCGTGCGGGCGACGTGCCCGATGTCTGGTCTTTGCTGCGCGAAGTTGATGCGCGCCTGCCGGCGGGATCGCGCGTCGCCGTGGTCGCATCCGATCGGCTCTCGTTGTTGCGCGGCGAACGTCCAGTGATGCAGCACTGCGACCTCGATTGGATTTCTGTTCCGTCTGCGCGGTCGGCGGAGGCAACGTGGATCGGCTCGGCACAGATGATCGATGACGCGAAAGTGCGTGTCGCGATCCGCCGGAGCGAGCCGAACGCGGCTGACGAGATGGTGGTGTCTGTTCCAGCGCTGCCGGGCCGGACTGCACTCGAGCGCCCGCTGGAGGGGTGGTTCGTCGAAGTCAGAAAGGATGAAGATGGAAAGCTCTCTGCGCGCCTCGTGCGTGACAGCGCAAGCAGCCGCGACGAGCCATGGATGACGGTCGTGCATCCACAATCACTCCGCGTGGCCATCATACACAGTGCCGATCGAGCGGAGGACGCGCGCTACCTCCGAGCTGCGGTGCGCGCGGTCGTGGAGGTATCTGGTCGCGCCATCTCGATCAGCGATGATGCGCAACGCGCTGATTGGATCTTCTGGTTGAATGACGAGCCGCCGCCGGCCGAGATCGTTGAGCAGGTCCGGTCGCGCGGAGCGACGCTGTTGTCCGACGCGGAGAACAGCCGGGAACGCTCGCATCCATCTGTTTCGACGATCCTCGGGGATGCGCTACACGAGCCTGTCGGATTATTCCGCCGTGTCCCGGCTGTGGAACCTGCGGTAGCTCTGTGGACCGACGCACATGGAACGCCACTGCTGTCGCTGACGAGCGAAGGGAATGGCCGGCATCTGCGGTTCTTCAGTCGTTTCGATCCGGATTGGAATGATCTGCCGCAAAGCAGCGCACTTGCCGTCGCGTTGCGCCCGCTACTGCTGCAACCCGCGGACGAAGGGTTGCGCGATCGGCAGTACGACACGCGCCGTGCTGATGCATCTCAGGCGCGACCCGCGGATAAGACCGAACAGAATGCCGCTCCCGACGTTCGCCTCGCCGCGCCCGCCGAAGTAATCGACCTGCACAAAACAATATCGCTCCTGTGCGCCGTGCTCTTCGCAGTCGAAC
>DATHXZ010000428.1:0-4846 GCA_035459405.1 Chthoniobacterales bacterium | reverse complement strand
CGGCGTCTGACAGGCGCCGCCGTTTTCGCTTGTACCGGCGAGCGGCGACGGAGCGGCCGTCAGCTCAGTTCTTCAAGGCGTAGACTTCCACCACAGCGACTCCGGTCGCGCCACCAACGCCTCGCACCGTCGCGGTGTAATTGCCCGGCGTCAGTGTCTCTACCAAGCCTGACTCCTTGTCTTCGAAAATCAAAGTCGTGCCGGTGACGCGACCGTACGGATCGGTGCGAATGTTGCCGCCGCCGGAACCTTTCGCGCCGCGCAGGAGCAGCGAGCCGTCCGTCAGCTGCACATCGTGACCAGCTTTGTTGAAGCTGTAGATCGTGTTTGCGCTCAGCCCGCTGATTCGTCGGATCCGAGAAGGTGAGCTCCGAGCGCGAAGCGTCACCGGTGCGGACCGCCTCGGCCTCCCGTACCCTGTCGTTCATCGCCGCGGAACGCGGCTCCGCTTGTTCCGGGCACCTTCACATTACGGACGATCTGCGTGACGCGAGCTTCCTGTGGTCCCGCAACGAGCGGCGGTGTTTCGAGGACAGCGCATAAGGTGTTCGCTGCCACTATGCTGCGCAGGATCAGGAGAGCCGAAGCGCATTCCCATCGTTAAGAGACCACGCGCTGCGGCCGCAACTGCAATCACGCGCGTCCTGACCACCTGATGGAAAGAAGCGCGCGCGCAGCGGCTGCCACACGATCCAAACAGGTGGCCACGCAAACACAGACTCTCCGCGTCCTTATCGTCGATGACGATGTGCACGTCCTCTCGCTCGTGACTGACACGTTGAGCGCCGAAGGCTACGAGGTACAGACGGCGATCGACGGGGCACACGCTCTCCAGAAAATCGCGACCGCCGACCTGCCGTACCACCTCATGATCGTCGACGGCCGCATGCCGAATCTCGACGGCTGGAAGTTCATCATGCAGGCGCGCGCCGGCGGATACAAAGGCAGCATCATCGTCTTCTCGGCCTACCTCGATGAGGACGAGCACCGGCGCTACCGGGCACTCAGCATCGACCGGGTGATCGAGAAACCGCCTCGCACAGGCGAGCTCGTGGGCGCCGTCAAAGAGATCGCGGAGCGGACATTGTAATCTGCGCCTCCCGGGCGATGTTCCTGCGCGAGCCGGCAGTCGGAGCATGAGTGTGCTGCGTTGCGGCTGTGCAACTCAGCCGGACTCTCCGTGTTCAATCTCACATCATGAAAACAGCCTCACTTCTCGCTGTCGCTGCCGCCGCCGCTCTCGTCGGCTGCACGACGACGACCGAAACGACGACGACCACGACGCGTTCCGCGACGGCCCAGTCACGCGCTGGCGCAACGCCGATCGACCAGAATCGCAACATCAACAAGCGCACCTACACGCAGGAAGACATCAAGAAGACTGGCCGCCAGGATGACATCAGAGAGGCGCTGCAGACTCTGGACGCCAGCGTCTACGGTTCCGGCCGGTAGACCGGTCTTTCCGCGCTTAGCGGGTCCGCGTCGGCCCGTTCAGCGCGTGAGCAGTACGACGCCCAGCGCCGTTTTCGCGGCGTTCACCGCGCGAGCTGCGCGAGGGTGATCAGCGAGTTCCTCCGTGGCCGCTTTCGCCAGCTCCGGCCCGAGATGCCACACAAGTGAGCGCCTCCGCGGCATCACAATCCCAGAGATTCCGTCGACGAGCAGGAGGAGGCCGCCGATCTGCATCAAGCGCCGGGTGATGAGGTTCTCAGTCATCACATCCTATTGCGTCTCCGGCGCCAAGTTTCAAACGATCCCTGCCTTCCCCGCTGCGCTTTTGCCGCCGGGCGATCGACCGTGATCACCATGATCGTGACGGAAAAGCGAACGCCGCATCGATGAATGTCTCGAGGCGCGTCATCTCAAGGCCACGAGCACGAAACCTGCGGAGACGCGGGAGCGCGTCGATAGTCGGCCGGCATCGCCGACGCAATCTCCTCGTGTCGCTCGTTCATGGTCGGCGCCTTGGATGCCACACGGCTTCGCTCGCCCGCGTCCGCTTCAGCAACACCTGCGAGAAGACGAACAGAATCGCGAAGATCACCACTGAGAGCGCGGCGGCCCAGCCGAAGCGGTACATGTTGAAGGCCGCTTTATATACGTACGAGACGAGATGTGTGTCGAATCGGTCGGCTCACCCCCATTCGTCACCAGCCAGATCACGTTGATGTTATTGAAGGTCCAGACGACGCCGAGCGTGATCCGGGAATCATCACGGGACGCACCAGCGGCGCTGTGATGTTCCAGAACTGGAACCACTTCGACGCGCCATCGACGTCAGCTGCTTCGCAGAGATCGTCGGGGGATCGACTGCAACCCGCCCAGCGCGATCACCATCGTGAACGGGAAGCCGAGCCACACGTTGGTGATGATGACGGCGAGGAATGCCTCGAACGCGAGGTGAGCCACTCGACCGGCGGCAAGTGCAGGTATTTCGTGATGAGCAAATTCACGGCGCCGTATTCGTAGTTGAACATGCCGCGCCAGGTGAGCGCAGTGATGTACTGCGGCAGCGCCCGACGGCAGGATCAACGTGACCCGCCACCATCCTCTTCCGCGGATGAACTTCTGGTGCAGCACGACCGCGAGAAACACTCCGATGACGACGTGGAAGACGATGTTGACCAGCGTCCAGATGACCGTCTTCGCAAGGATCGACCAGAACAGCTCCTGCCGGAAGACCGAGACGAACTGATCGAAGCCGATCAGCCGCCAATCGCGGATGTGATAGATGTTCGAGTTCGAGAACGACAGGATGACGTTGAAGAGGAACGGGAAGGCGAGTACCGCCAGCACGACGAGCGGCGCTGGTGTGAGCAGCGCCGCGAGAAAGAGGCGGACTTTGGTTTTCTCGCTCGGCATCGTCACAGATTGCTATCGGCGATATTTTTCTCCGCCTCGCGTTGCATGAGTCGCGCCGCTTCCTGCACGGTGATCGCTGACGAGCTGATACGGTCCGCGTGCTGGCGATGTCTTCGGCGGAATTATTCTTTCCGTCGCCATCCTCATCTCCGCTTCCGGTGAGGAACTTGACGGTGCTTTGCGGACTGGTGGGGCCCGGTACGGAGTTGTCGTTCGGATTGACCGACTGAATCGTGACGACCGCCGTCTGCGCCGGCTGCCCGGGAAGGTCAGAGATGTCCCCGACGTGAAGTAAACCGTCGTCGTGCCCGTCGATCGTCACGCTCACGCGATATTGCGGAACGACACCTTCGCTGTCTGCCGGCGCAGCCTGCCAGCTCACTGTCGCGCTATTGCCCATCGCATACGCCAGGGCCGCTGTTGTTATCGGTCAGATCCCAAGCGCCGAAACTGTCGATCGTTCCGCCGTCATCACCGTTAGTCCATCCGTCCGCATATGCCGGATCATCAGCGCGATCAAAGCCCTCGGTGGCGGCGAGCGTGATGGTCGCTGTGAGCGTGAGAAGAATCAGCGAGAGAACGGCTTTTTTGGTCGGCGCAACGTTGTCGGGGTTGTATTCGGTGTCTTCGGCACGCGTCAACGGCTATTCACATACCGAAGCAGAATTCAGGCGAGTAGCCTCGGGCGGTTGACGATTAAAGGCTTTCGAGTCGCCATCACGTCCGATACGTTCCCGGCATCATGGAATCGCTCTACCTCATCGGCCTTGGCCTGGCCGCGCTCTTCGCGTTCATCCTCGCCATCGTCCTCTTCAATTTTTTCGGGCTCTGGATTCGCGCGCGGATCGCGAATGCGCCGGTTGGGCTCGGCAAGATGGTTGGCATGCGGCTGCGGAAAGTGCCGGTCGGATTGATCGTCGATAGCCGCATCACGGCCGTGAAGGCGGGGCTCGAGATCCCGAGCGATCCGCTGGAGGCGCATTTCCTCGCCGGCGGCGATGTCAGTCATGTGATTCTCGCGTTGATCGCGGCCGACAAGGCTGGCATCTCCCTCGATTTCAACCGCGCCTGCGCGATCGACCTCGCGACGAAAGGCACGGGCAAGACGGTGCTCGAAGCGGTACGTACGAGCATCAACCCGAAGGTGATCGATTGCCCGAACGCCGCCATGGGCCGGCAGACGATCGACGGCGTCGCGCAGGACGGCATCGGCGTGAAGGTTAAGGCGCGCGTGACGGTGCGGTCGCACCTCGATCGGTTCGTCGGCGGCGCGACGGAGGAGACGATCATCGCGCGCGTCGGCGAAGGCATCGTGAGCTCGATCGGCTCCGCGCCGTCCTACAAGGAAGTGCTCGAGAATCCGGATCGAATTTCGAAAACGGTGCTCGCGAAGGGGCTCGATAGTGGCACGGCGTTCGAGATTCTCTCGATCGACATCGCGGACGTGGACATCGGCGACAACGTTGGCGCGAAGCTGCAGACGGAACAGGCCGATGCGGACAAACGTGTCGCCCAGGCGAAGGCCGAAGTGCGGCGTGCCGCGGCTGTGGCAGTCGAGCAGGAGATGCGCGCGAAGACGCAGGAGATGCGGGCAAAGGTCGTGGAGGCCGAAGCGCAGGTGCCGAACGCGATGGCGGATGCGTTTCGCTCGGGCAATCTCGGCATCATGGATTACGTGCGGATGAAAAACGTCGAGGCCGATACTTCGATGCGAGCGTCGATTGCCGGCGGTGAGCAAAAACGGACCGACGGGAATGCCTGATCGGCAAGCGCGAACAGCGAACAGCGAACATCGCTTCAGCTCCGCAACCGGATCTCTCGACTTGGCTCGAGCTGACAGCGGGCTAGTGATGTAGGCGCGATGGAACAAATCTTTTTCCTCGTCCTGCTCGCAGTCGTCGGGCTGCTGCGCTGGCTTTCCCAAATGGCGGAGGAGCGGCGCAATCGCGAGGCCGAAAAACGCGCCGGCACGCCGGCCCCAAAC
>DATHXZ010000427.1:0-3603 GCA_035459405.1 Chthoniobacterales bacterium | reverse complement strand
TCGCGGTGAGCCCGTCGAGCGCACCCTTCAGCTCCACGCGCGTAGCGCCGTTCGCTTCGAGGAAGAAGTTTGGCGTACCCATCTCGGCTGCGTTCAGTCGCACCGCCCCATTCAACTCCGCGCCGATGAGGGACGAGCTGGCGATGCGCACTTTGATCGTGCGCGTTGGGCGCATTTGCTTCTCCCACTCGATGCGCAGCTTTTTGCCCGAGATCTCGCTACCAATCAGCTTGAGCAGGTTGCTGTCGGCCGTGATCTGAAAGCCAGGCGCGCCGTGCGTCCATGTCACCTCATACGCGCCGCTGGCCTCGAGCGTGGTGAAGTCACCGATGGAGCGTGTTTCGGTTTTGATGTCGCCATTGCCTTTCGCGCCGGCCAGGCGGCAGCCGCTCAGGAGCAGCAGGGCGAGGCCTACGGCGGCGAGCGTCAGCAGTTTGAGCAGGGCGAAGGGCCGGATCGGGATCGTGGAGTTCATCAATTCTCGTGTGTTATGCCAGTGTGATGCAGCCCGCAGGCAGTTTCGATTCAAGAAAATCGCCCGATGCGTGACGGCGCGGTTGGGTTCTCTGAGGCAACATTGCCAAACGGGAGGTCACCCGCGACTTTGCCCGATGCAGAAGGTTCCCCTCAGGCTCGTGCGCATCGCCGCTGCCGCGCTCGTCGCGCTCATCGGCTCGACGCCCGCCGACGTGCTCGCGCAGAAGCGAAACATCACGGAGAAAGACCTCTTCGATTTCACCTGGATCGGCGATCCGCAGATCTCGCCGGACGGCTCGCGCGTCCTGTTCGTGCGCGTGAATGTGAATGACAAGAAGGACGGCTACAAAACGTCCATCTGGTCCGTCAGCACGGCGGGCAACGAAGAGCCGCGGCAGCTGACGCGCGGCGAGCGCGATTCGTCGCCGCGCTGGTCGCCCGACGGACGTTCGGTTGTGTTTGTGCGCGGGACGGAGAAGGACGGCAAACCCGAGCCCGGCCAGCTCTGCATGCTGCCGATGGGCGGCGGCGATTCGTTCGTCTTCACCGATCTGCCGAAAGGCGCCAGCAATCCGGAGTGGTCGCCTGATGGCAAGACGATCGCGTTCGCCAGCTCGAGCAATCCGGAGGACCTCACGAAGCACGAGAAGAAGAAGCGAAAGGAAGAGGAGCAGAAGAAAGCAGGCGAAACAGCCGCCGCATCGCCGTCCGCCGCTAAGCCAGACAACAAACCGAAAGCCGACGAGCCGGAGGAGCGAGAGAGCGACATCCAGGTGATCACGCAGGCGGTGTATCGGCGCGATAACGAAGGCTTCCTCGATCCGAAACGCCCGCCGCACATCTGGGTGGTGCCTGTGCCTGCGAGTGCCGACGCCGAGGTGCAGCCGAAGCAGCTGACGAGCGGACGATTCGAGGAGGAGAACTTCTTCTGGGCGAAGGACGGTTCGAAGATCTACTTCGCGTCGTTGCGCGTCGACGAGCCGTACTACCAGCTGCCGCGCACCGAGCTTTACTCCGTCGGCGCGACGGGTGGCGAGCCGGTGAAGGTCAACACTTTCGAGATGAACACTGGCACGTTGTCGTTGAGTCCCGATGGGAAGCAGATCGCGTTTGTCGGGTCGACGACCGAGCCAGTGAACTCCTACACACAGCCCGACCTATGGGTGGTCGACCTCACGCCAAACGCCAAGCCTCGCAATCTCACCGCTGGCCTCGACTTCGACCTCGGCCGCGGATTGACTGGCGACAACGCGCCACCACGCGCGGGCGGCCCGAGTGCGCCAATCTGGACCGCAGACGGACGCGGGATTCTGGACGTTGTGGGCAGGGAGGGGCGCAACAACGTCACGCGCTTCGACGTCACGACAGGAGCCGCGACCGAAATCACGCGCGGAAATCAGGGCGTGCTGCGCTTCCGCGCGTCCGCGGATGGAAGCAAGATCGCCTACACCCTCTCCACGCCGACGATGATCAACGAGCTCTTCGTCGCCGACGCGAGCGGCACTCAGCCTCGCCAGATCACGCGCATCAACGAGGCGCTTTTCTCGCAGCTGAACCTCACCGAGCCGGAAGAGATTTGGTATGAAAGCTTCGATAGGAAACGCGTCCACACCTGGGTGCAGAAGCCGCCGGGATTCGACCCGAAGAAGAAGTATCCGCTCATCCTGAACATTCACGGCGGACCACACGCCGCCTACGGCTACATCTTCAGCCACGAGTTCCAGTGGATGGCGGCGAAGGGTTACGTCGTGCTCTATCCAAATCCGCGCGGCAGCACGACGTACGGCCAGGAGTTCGGCAACATCATCCAGCACAATTATCCGGGCGACGATTACAAGGACCTAGTGGGAGGCGTGGATGAACTCGTTAGGCGCGGTTACATCGATACGGCAAAGCTCGGCGTTACCGGCGGGAGCGGCGGCGGTTTGCTGACCAACTGGACGATCGGGCAGACGGACCGCTTCGCCGCCGCCGTCTCACAGCGCGACATCGCTGATTGGGAGGCGTGGTGGTACACGGCAGACTTCACGCTTTTCCAGCCGACCTGGTTCAAGGGCGCGCCATTCAACGAGCCGGAAGACTTCCGGAAGCGCTCGCCCATCACCCACATCAACAACGTGAAGACGCCGCTCATGTTGATCCTCGGCGAAGCGGACTACCGCACGCCTCCGTCTTCGGGCGGCGATCAAATGTTCCGCGCGCTCAAGTATCGCAAAATCCCGACGGTGATGGTGCGTTTCCCCGGCGAATCGCATGAGCTCTCACGTTCTGGCAAACCATGGCATCGCATCGAGCGGCTGCAGCACATCGTCGGCTGGTTCGACAAATGGCTCACCGGCGCAGCGAAACCGGAGTACGACATCGCGCCAGAGCCGGTCGCCGCAAAACCGACAGCCGCGCAGCCGTAGACATCCGCTACAAGCGCGCCAGCCGCCGGTAGGGACAGCGCGCTGCGCTGTCCGAGTGCCGTGGCAAGCACATTGATAATTGCCCGTCGCGATCGCCTGCAACGCGCGTCGGACGCGGCAGCGCGGCGTCCCTACCTCCGCTCTAGGTGGCCGCGATGTCTCCGCGAAGCCTACAAGCCCGCCGGATGCCGCGCGACGAAGTCGTCCGTGTCTCGCCCGTCGACATGCCACCGCGGACCGGTGTTTCCGCCGCTCTGGAAATCTGTCGTGTCGACCCGCAGCCCAGCGATCACCGCAAAGGTATGCCCCGGTCGCGAGTAGATGGTGATCCATCGGCCACGGCCGCGGCGCCCATAATCCATAAAGCCCGTTGACGGCATCGGAGTTGCAAGCGCGCCCGCGTAATGCAACGCAAACGATATCGCGCCCGAGCAATCATAGCCGCGGTCGTGGAACGATCGGTGACCGCCACCCCAGACGTACGGCTTGCGCCGAAGCGAATTCACCGCCCAGATCGCGTTCTTCACGTTCTGGGGAGCGCGCGATGGTGCGTAGGCGATGCCATTGCGTAACACTGCGCGGTTGCCGGACACCGTCGGCCGGTCGCCGGGCCACTGCGTCTCTGGCGCCGGCTCGGCCTGCTCAAGTTCCTCCGGCGCAGAAGCCTGTTCATCGCGGGGTGCTTCCCCTCCGAACTCCTCGACATCTTCATCCGCGT
>DATHXZ010000426.1:0-4576 GCA_035459405.1 Chthoniobacterales bacterium | reverse complement strand
GGCAGCTGGACCCGCGAGCCGTCCACCGCCGTCGATACGTGGTCCGAGGAGCTCTATCACATCTTTGGAGTCTCTCCCGGGAATTTCACCCCAACGCACGAGTCGATCTGCCAGCTGGTCCATCCCGACGATCGAGCGCAGTACTGCCGGGACACCGCACCTGCGGGAATCGTGCGGTCGGTCGAGCGCGATCTGCGGATTGTGCGCCCGGACGGCAAAGTCCGATCTCTCCACCACAGCATTGTCGTAGAACCCACCCGCAACGGCGAGCCATCACGCGTGCATGGCACCGTCCAGGATGTAACCGAGGCACGCGAAGCAGAGCGACAACTGCGCGAGCAGGTCAATCTGCTGAACCTCTCACGTGACGCGATCATTGTGCGCGAAGCGGACGATACGATTCGTTTCTGGAATCACGGCGCCCAGCGCATCTACGGGTGGTCCGCTGAAGAAGTGCTCGGCAGGCGTGCGTCCGACTTCTCTTATGTCGACCGCTCGAAGTTCCTCCGGGCGAAGGAACTCCTGGCGGAACGCGGCGAGTGGACCGGCGAGCTCGAGCACTTCTGCAAAGATGGCTCCATCGTCAACATGGGTAGCCGCTGGAGTGCGGTGCCTAACGAGCAGACCGGGACAAGCTCCGTGCTCGTCATCAACACGGACCTAAGCGAGCAGAAGAAGCTGGAGCAGCAGCTGCTGCGGACGCAGCGCCTGGAGAGCATTGGCACACTGGCGAGCGGTGTAGCCCATGATCTGAACAACATTCTCGCGCCGATCATGATGGCCGCCCCGCTTCTGCGCGACGAGCTACCGCTGGAGAGACGGCGCAAGCTTGTCGGCGTCCTCGAGCACAATGCTGAACGCGGCGCTGCGATCGTGCGGCAGGTGCTGACGTTTGCACAGGGCGCCGACGGCGAACGTATCCTTGTGCAGCCGATCTACCCACTGAACGAGATCGCGCGAATCGCCCGGGAAACCTTCCCGAAATCGATCACGACACGCACCGATTTTCCCGACGATCTTGCCTTGGTCGAAGCTGACCCCACCGAGCTCCACCACGTCGTGCTCAATCTCTGCGTGAATGCGCGCGACGCCATGCCTGACGGCGGCACGTTGTCGCTCTCGGCGGAAAATTTTCAGGTCGATGAGCACTACGCTGCGATGACGCCGGGGCTCACGTCCGGGCCGCACGTGCTGATCAAAGTCACGGATACCGGCACGGGCATTCCACCGGAGATCATGGACAAGATCTTCGATCCATTCTTCACCACGAAAGCCCTTGGGAACGGCACCGGGCTCGGCCTGTCGACGGTTCTCGGCGTCGTCCGAAATTATGGCGGAAGCGTCAACGCGGAGAGCACTGGGCGGGGGACAACGTTACGCATTTTGCTCCCCGCGGCGGGAGCTGATTTCGGCCCAACCGTATCGCCAGCAGACGAAGAACTTCCACGCGGCCGTGGTGAGACGATTCTCGTCGTAGACGATGAAGACGCGATCCGCGCCGTGGCGGAACCGCTTCTCCGCAAGCACGGCTACGAAGTGTTACTGGCCGCGGACGCGCCGGCAGCATTGAGCATCTTTGCTGAGCACTCCGCCCGGATCGCTTTGACGCTCACCGACTTTTCGATGCCGGTCATGAGCGGGCTCGCGCTCGCCCGCACTCTTCGCAAGATGCAGGCGGATGCGTCGATCATCATTTCAGCCGGCCGGGAAGACACCTGCAATGCCGGCGAGATGGACGCGATCGGCGTCGCCGCAACTCTCCCGAAACCCTACACCCAGGCAGCCCTCCTGCGGCTGCTCGATCAAGTAATATCCGCAAAACGAAAGACCCTATGAGCGCACTCCGAATCCTAATTGCCGACGACCACGAAGTAGTACGAGAGGGGCTGCGCGCGCTCGTCGAAAGCGAAGGAAGTTGGGAAGTCTGCGGGACGGCGGCAAACGGCCGCGAAGCAGTCGAACGGGCGAAGGAGTTGAAGCCGGACATCGTTGTGCTCGACATGACCATGCCGGAGCTGAGCGGGCTCGAAGCGGTCCGGCAAATCAAACGCGCACTGCCCGCCACAGAGCTGCTCGTCTTTAGCGCGCACCGTTCTGAAGAAGTGGTTGCGCAGGTTTTCGATGCGGGAGCAAAAAGCTACATCTGCAAAGCCGACGCCGGGCGCCACCTCGTCGCGGCAATTCGATCTCTGGCGGAGCACAAGCCGTTCTTCACACCGGAGGTTTCCGAGATTCTGTTCTCCAGGTTTCTGGCGGCCGATTCGCGACGCAAGAACGGAGTGGCGGAGCAGAAGTTGACCACGCGAGAGCGCGAAATCGTGCGTCTGCTGGCAGAAGGCCGCAGCAACAAAGAGACCGCCGACATCCTCGGCATCAGCATCCGCACGTCGGAAACGCACCGCGCCAGCCTCATGCGGAAGCTCGGGTTGGATTCACTTCCCGCGCTCGTGCGCTACGCGATCCGCAATGGCATCATCGAAGCCTAACGAGCTATGACTGCCTTGCTCAATGATCAGCCGGCGGCCCTTCCTGGCGCAACCGTGTCGCTCGTGCTTACTCTCGGCGTGCTCTCTTCGAAGATCGAAGTCGAGGGAGGAGAATGGTGATCACGTGCAAAGCCGACGCTTCCGACCAGCGGGTTGAGCTGTACGAACGGCACTTTGTCGCCCGAGAGCCTGTGTAGAAGCGAATGCTCCTGGTCTGGTACGGCCAGTCGTTGCATCGAACTGCAGCCGCAGAGCGCCGTCTACGTAATTCCCGCTACTCATGGCGGTACGCCTGAGGCTTAAGCAAGGAGCGAATCGCAGCAGTAGAGGCCACCACGCAGATGACACTCATCCAATTCAATCCAGACTGGCAGGCGCAGATCGCCCCTGAAAACGCGAATGCGGTGCGCGTCGCTGCGGTGGTGGCCAGTGACATACCGGTCTTGATTGCGGAGGACGACGCAGTCTCGCGCAAACTCGCTACCGTCGTCACCGAGCTGGCGGGCTTCCGCACGATTGTGACGAGCGACGGGATTGCTGCGATGTCGGCCGTGCGCGCCCAGAGCGGGCCATGCGTAGCGGTGCTCGACTGGATGATGCCGGGAATGGACGGCGCGGAGATTTGCCGCCGCATCCGGGAGAGCGCCAAACCAATTTATATCATCTTGCTGACGGCGCGCGGCACTAAGGAAGACATCGTCGAAGGCCTCGAGTGTGGCGCTGATGACTACCTGAGCAAGCCGTTCGATCGCAATGAGCTGCTCGCGCGCATCCGCGCTGGGGTGCGCATCCTCGAAGTGCAAGCAGCGCTCGCCGAAAGGGTGCGAGAGCTCGAAGAATCTGTGCTGGAACTGAGGCCGGTCAGGTTTCAGATGCCGTTATGATGGCCCGTATGCTGGTCGACGAGTGTGGTCGAGACATGTCTGAACCGAGCAGCAAAAGCGCCCCCGTTGTCCTTGTCGTAGATGATGATGCATCGATGCGAACCCTGCTCGAAATCTATTTTTCAGCATGGGGCTGGCGCGTCCTGCTCGCTGCCTGCGGTGACGAGGCCCTCCAGCTGGCGGCCGCTCATCCCGAAACTCGCCTGTTGTTGCTGGACGTAGTGATGTCTGGTGTGAGCGGGCAGGACCTGGCCGATCGATCGAAGACCATCCTGCCGAACGTGCGGATCTTCTTCTGCTCCGGCCATCCGGCGAGCGCATTGGCGGGCATGGGAATCGACGTTGCGCCAGAGCAATTTCTCCAGAAGCCGTGCCGTCCGGCCGACTTGAAGCAGAAGGTTGACGCACTGCTGCGGCTGTGACCGCTTCGCGGCTCGCGAACCGCACGCGGGTCACGCGCCGGCGGACTCGGCAGCGAAGCGCGCGATCTCCTGCTCGGTACATTCCGGGCAGGCACCATGGCTGAACCTGCTGCCAGTTTCCTTTTGGATGTAGGTCTCGACGCGTTCCCAGTAGTCGCCTTCGTCGCGCACTTTGCGGCAGTAAACGCAGATCGGGATCAGCTCCTTCAACTGCCGAATCTCGGCGGTGAACTTCAGGATCCTCTCCGCGACGCGCAGACGCATCTGCAATGCCTCGCGGTCGATCGGTTTGGTGAGGAAATCATCGACGCCTGCATCTGTCGCGAGCGTGTAATTCTCCGGCGTCGTGCGATTCGCCGTCAGCAAAATGAAATAGGTATATGGGATGCCGGGCCGCGCGCGCACCTTCTCGCACAAGGCGAGGCCATCCAGGCCCGGCATCATCCAGTCGCTCACAATCAGGCGCGTGGGCTCTGCATTGAAAAGCTGCCATGCCTCCTCGCCATCGCGCGCTGTCATGACGTCGTAGTCGAGGCGACGCAGGAGGGTGCCAAGAACCTTTGCGCTCACGAGGTCATCTTCCGCGATAAGCACTCGCGTGCGCTTCGGGGCGAGGACGGCCTCGAGCCGGCTTTGTAAGTGTGCGTCAGGCTCCGATGGCGACATGGTCATGCTCCGGGGTTTCGCGTTCCCGCGGCTGCGACGTCACTGTTGTCGAAGGATAACGCGCCAGACAGGCGTGGATTGTGTCGATCTCGTCCTCGATTTTCCGGATCTGTTCCTC
>DATHXZ010000425.1:0-2191 GCA_035459405.1 Chthoniobacterales bacterium | reverse complement strand
GGCGAGTGCTTCTTTCAGCTCCCGCAGGTTGCTGCGCAGCTCCATGTTTGCCACCACCTGGCGACCCAAGATCTCGAGCGCACTCTTCTGTTCATCGGTCAGCGTGCGCGGCTTGTTGTCCAGCACGCACATCGTGCCCAGCAGATGCCCGTCGCCCGTGGCAAGCGGCGTCCCCGCATAGAAGCGGATGTTCGGGTCGCGTGTGACGAGCGGGTTCTTCGCGAAGCGCGCATCGGCCATCGCATCCGGCACCACGAACATCTGCGGCTGCATGATAGCGTGTGTGCAGAACGCGTCGGCCCGCGGCATCTCGGCGAGATCGATGCCGACCTTCGATTTGAACCACTGGCGATCAGCATCAATCAGGCTGATCAACGAAATCGGTACCCCGCAGATGATCGCTGCAAGCTGTGTCAGCTCGTCGAATCGCTCCTCCGGCTTCGTGTCGAGTATCTTGTAGGAGCGAAGCGCGCGTAGCCGATCGTTCTCGTTTCGGGGGATCAGATACGCAGTGGGAGTGATCATCGTGCCTTGGCGTTATTCCGCGCGACGGCCATCGTCAACGACCCACATCAAGGATCAACCTGCGCTGCCCGCCCGGAAAAGCCCTCCACCTACTCAGATGAAATCACTCACCGAACATCTCTGGTTTGAAGTTCCCGGTCGCCGTGCCTTCATCAACATCACGGCGAAGGTCGAGGAGCTCGTTAGCCATAGCGGCGTGCGCGAAGGCCTCTGCCTGGTCAACGCCATGCACATCACGGCGTCCGTTTTTATCAATGACGATGAGAGCGGACTCCATCACGACTACGAGGTGTGGCTGGAAAAACTTGCACCGCATGCCCCCACGTCCGCCTACCGCCACAATCGCACAGGCGAAGAGAACGCGGACGCCCACCTCAAGCGCCAGATCATGGGACGCGAAGTGGTCGTCGCAATCACGGCCGGCAAACTCGATCTCGGCCCGTGGGAACAGATCTTCTACGGCGAGTTCGATGGCGGCCGCAGAAAACGCGCACTGGTGAAAATCATCGGCGAATAGGCACAAGCTCGTCTCTTGTCGGCGTGCCTCCGATCAGCCGCCGCGTGGCAGCTGTCGCCTACAGAAACGCGGCAACCCGCTCCAGTACTTCACTCGTCCGTTGCCTATCGCCGCACATTATCAGACCCGGCGACAATCACGAGCTCCGACCGCCGCCCCTCCTGTCCCGCTGCAGATGAACCGCGGGAACTCGATTGATCCATACTCGTCCTGATCGCCGTGATCGCGAGCACGGGGCGACCTGCGGAAGCTCAAACGCAAGGCTCCAGGAAGCGAATCCCGCTGACAACCACACGTCGATCCGAGCGCCCAAGGCGCATTGTGCCTTATCGCCATGCCAGCGCATCAGCCTCGCGAATTGCTCCTGGTTTTGAACCCGTCGCGCGCGCGTCGAATCCAGCGAGGGTGCGGCGGGATCGCCGCCCGAGTTGTCAGGCGCGCCAACGCGCGGATCAGGCGCGGGCGTCGGCCGTATCACGTCCGCCCGCGAACCCGAAGTAAAGCGCAACGGCCGCGATTAGGATGTGCAGACCGATGTCGGCAGTGTTGTGTTCCATCACGCCCATGATGGGGCTGTTGCCGTAGATGAATCCAATCAACGCGACGAGCAGGTAAACACTGCCGAAGATCTGAAAGTATTTTCGCGCTGCACCTGCACCAGAGAAGGCGCAGAACAACGCCGCGGCACCGGACGCAAGGTGAACAATGTTGTGCACCGGGCCGACCATGAAGATGCCGAAGAGCATGTTTCCGTCGCCGTGCGATGGAGCCAGAGCCGGCACGAACCCGCCGATTCCGGCGATGATGAAGAAGATACCGAAGATAGTTGCAGCTGTTTTTAGCATAATGGGGCGATTGTTGTTTCCTATTGAACGCTTGCGCTGCGGCATCTGGATGTGCGGTGTGTCGATCAGGCGCAGCCGCGCGGCTGTCTCACGTGCCGGTTGCCGCGCGGGCGGCGCATGTTGGACCGGTGTTGGAGACAATCCATCCGCAACGAAAGAACGCTGCCATCGCGGCAGCGATGATCCTTTCACACTTGCGGCTCGCCCCGTCGCCGCGGGCGCACACACTCACCTACGAATGACCAGCGAGCGTCATCCGCCTGTTCTCTCCTGCTGTGCGCTCTGGTGCTCGCTGCTGCGAAAC
>DATHXZ010000424.1:0-6046 GCA_035459405.1 Chthoniobacterales bacterium | reverse complement strand
CTCCTCGTGCGCGGGGATTCCACTGCGCGTATCCAGGAGGCTCACATGCTCCTGCTTCACGTGCTGTGCGAAGCCGTGGAACAACGGCTTGGGCGTCAATGAAACCGTCGCAGCCAAACGTCTGCGACAAGAAGTTTTGCGACTATCACCCACTAAGCTGATTGTGGATCAATCGGCCAACCAGACTGCCCCTCATCCTAACCTTTCCGAAGGAGAAGGAACTCGCTCTCGCGCCAAGGGCCGGTTGGGGTGAGGGCAAACGGAAGCATTCGGAGGCTCCTTGTAACAGATACGCAGATGCGCTCGTGCGTGTCATGCACTTCGGAGTGCCACAAGGTGAGAGCGGCGGCTGCGCTCTGGGGAGCGCACGCGTCTCGCGTGCTGGTTGCGCCGGCCCGCCGCAACGAACTTTCTGCCACGGTGCGCGAATTCGAATCGTGCTGCGGCAAAGGAATTTCGCGCTGGCGAGGGCGCCAGTGCCAGCCGGCGAGGCGCGTGCGTTCCGCGGGCCGAACTTTCGGTGCTCTTCTCCTTTCCGAGACGCGGGTGCCATCGACCAGCAAAGTGCATGACTCGCTTTGACCGGTCTCTTCCGACGCACATGCTTCTGCACGTCCATGGACGAGCGAAAGCTCGTCCCTGCGACCGACGAGGCCGTTCGCGGTAGACGCGAACATATCAACGTGCATGCAGGCTCAAGTGTGGTGAAAGGGAGCCGTAGCGGTGACGCCTCGTGGCGGGAAGTGCCGGCGGCACCCCGCCGCCGTGGTACAGCGTGCTTGAGACGCCAACTCGCGGCGGGGCACCGCCGCTACGATCCATGCAACCCTGTCGCCCTTATTTCCCTTTCACCACACTAATAGCTAGTCATTCAGGTGGTAGACCTCCACCAGGCCAACGCCTGTGCCGCCGTCCCTGCCTGCAAGGACAGCCGTGGTGGCACCGGGCGGCAGGGTGATAACGAGCGCCGACTCGGCGTCGTTCTGCGGCGCAATCCCCGCTGCAGTAATGGCAGCCGCCTGGGCGGCGTCGTCCTTCCAGTTGTCGTTGAAGGCCAGCCGAGTGCCCTGGCGGTCGAATAGTTCGAGGGTCGGGTCCGCGAGCGGGTTGGTAACGCCGGAACTCGTAAGCGACGGGCCAATGCCCCGCACGATCACGCGCGAGCTGGCGTTGCCGCCTTCCACGATGAAGCCGCCGATCATGACGTTGGTGTCGCTCTGAACGAGGCCACGCGTGCTGATGTTGGCCAGCTTCGACTCGGCGGTCTGCGCCAGATCGTAGACTTCGACCAGGCCGACACCGGTCGCATCGCGCTTGCCGCGAACAACGGCCGTGTATGCCGCCGGCGATAGCATTGCGACAATGGCCGATTCCGCGTCGCTCTGTGGAGCGAGGCCGCTGGCCGCGATGTCCGTTTGCTGGCTGTCCTTCCAGTTGTCATTCTCGGCCACGAGCGTGCCGTCTTGCGCCCGCAATTCCATCACTGGATCGGCCAGCGGATCACCAACTCCTGCTTGCGCGAGCGAAGGTCCGATCGCGCGCACGATCACCTTCTTCGAGTCTCGGCCGGTGACGATGAAACCACCGATCATCGCGTTGTCACCGGTCTCGACACGAACTCGGGTCGAGATGTTCAGCAGCTGGGTCGGCACCGGCACGAGCTTGAAGACCACGCCGGTGGTACCGCTGGGACCCACGGTCGTGCTGCCGAGCACATACACGTCCCCGTTTTGATCCTGCCCCATCCCTTTCACGTAAATGCCCAACGCGCGGTTATCGCGGCCGATGATGAACTCGCGGATCTCGGCCGCAGTGAAGTCGTAGTAAAACAGCCGGCCGGCCGGGCTGGAGAACGACTTGGAAAACTCTCCGAAGATGTATTTGCCCTGCCACTCGGGCACGGCAGAACTGTTGTAGACGTAACCGCCAATGATCGAGATGCCCTCGTCGCGATCGAATTGCGCGATCGGATCGGTCAAACCCTCCGGCACTCCGGAGAGATCATTGCTCACGGTGCCCTGCGTGGGATTGAACTTGAAGGAGCCTTCCTTGTGACGCCAGCCGTAGTTTTTTCCGACTTCGACGCGGTTCAGTTCCTCGACACTGCGTTGCCCGACGTCGCCCGCCAGGAGATCGTTGCCGTTGAAGCTGAAGCGATACGGATTCCTGAAGCCGAGCGCGAAGATTTCCTTCACGCCACCACTCACGGCGAATGGATTTCCCGCAGGAATGCCATACTTGCCGTTCCCGGAGTTTGCTCCGTTCACATCGATGCGCAGGATTTTGCCGAGAGCGATGTCCGGGTCCTGGCCATTACCGATGCTGGGGTTGTGGCCGTTCTGGTTGTTGTCGTTTGCACCGCCGCCATCACCGAGCGCGATGTAGAGGAGTCGGTCGGGCCCGAACTCCAGATGTCCACCGTTATGATTCGCCTGGGGCTGGTCGATGCGCAGGATCTCCTGGCGCGAAGCGGGATCGACGCGGTTCGGGTTAGAAGCATCCACTCGCCACGCGTGGATCACGCTGTGGTGATTGATCGTGGTCGCGTACTGGTTGCGGAGATCGGCGGTGCCCTGCACCGGCTCGCTGCTGTAGGTGAACAGACGCCGGTGGCCCGGAGCGTCTGGATTGTTGAAGTCCGGGTCGAACACGAGGCCGAGCAGCCCCCGCTCATCGTAGTTGGGGCTCAACGGCACCAGCGACCTCGACACGTCCAGGAACGGCGTGGCGAGCAAAGTGCCATTTTGCACGATCCGGATTCGGCCTGGCTGATCGACGATGAACTGCCGATTACTTCCGTCGGGCGCGGAGATGAGCAACGTCGGCGAGACGAGGCCGCTCGCCACTTGCTGCAGTTCCGTGCGGACGGGCCCGCGCGGAATCGGCGCCGGGATCGGGTTCGCTGGATCAAAAGGTGGCTGCACCAGGCTGCCGCGGATCTCCCCGCCGGGGTTCACCTGCGTATGGAAGTTAAGATAAAGGCGGCCTTCAAACAGATGCGCAGCTTGCGCTTCGGTGAGCGTGACACTGCCGCTGAATCCGCCCTTCGTGGCGCTCGGATTCCAGCCGGGCTTGTCATTCAGGCCGATGATGATCGGGGCGTTCTCGTTGAACGACGCCTCTCCGCCGGACGCGGTCGGCCCATGAATGTGACCGCCGCGGACGGCGTCGCCGGTCAGGTCTGTGAAGCCGTTCCCGCTGCCCCAGGCGACGTTGATCGTCAGCACGCGCGTCTGGCTGTTGTAGACAATCCCACCGCCGATCTCCCCGCCACTGCCGGGTGTTCCGTTGATCGGGGCGTTTTCATTCCCGGCGAGCAGACCTGTGCCTGCCTTGCCGGCTAGATCAAACGCCACCGGATAGGTAAACGTTCGCGCTGAGGTGGGCGTTGGAGTTGGTGTGGGCGTCGGAGTTGCGCTCGGAGTTGGCGTGGGCGTGGGGCTCGGCGTGGCGACAGTGTATGTAACGGTGAGCCGCGGAGGGTTACTCGCATTTTCGCGCGTGTTGAACCGCTGCGCGTTGCTCGCGTTGACTTCATCACCAACGATCACCCACCCGAAATTCGTGTCCGGATTCGTGATCCACGACTGCACATCGGCAACGAGGCCGCCGCCGCTCCACTCATAGATCCGGTTCGTGCCGTTTACCGCGGTCGTCGCGCTGCTGCTGCTGGAGAAATCGCCGCCCGCAGCTGCCCATCTGCTGGTGTCGAAAAAATTGTGCAGCCATGTAGCGTCATCACGTTGAGCTTGTGTGCCGCTTCCGCCTGGCGAGCCTGCGTTCGAAGGTCCCTCACCCCAATCTCGCGCAACTTTGTGCAACGAGATGTTCACAGCCTTGGCGATGAAACTGGAGTCGAACATCGCGAACGTCACTGCCGTGACGGTGGCATTCGCCGGAATCGAGGTGAGATCGAACGCAACCAACCCCCGGCGCAACTCAGAACCGCCGCGAAAGCCAGTCTTGCCAGTGAACAGGTAAATTCCCTGTCCGTTACTCACCTGACCGCCTGCGTCTTCGTAGAGCGTGTTGTCCTTAGACGCGCCGACCGAAACAGTCTCGGCCGACGCGCTCAATCCCGCGAAAGATAGAAATGCCAGTGCAATCAGGAACACGCGCATCGTCATAGGGCCAGGAGAATACACCGTTTTCGCGCGTTGTCCGGTAAAAGCGGCGAGTCAGGCGGCGCAGTTCCGCGGAGCCAGTTGTCCGGGCTGCTCGTGGCGGCGGTTCACGCCTCGACTGCGGCTTACGCGTTTGTTTGCGGCGACAACCGGTGTCGCTACAACGGCGGCAGATGCACAGTGGCGATCATGCAGCGCGCGCTTCCACCGGCGAGCTCGATCGTGGGTAGCGTTAACCGCACGAGCCGCGCGTAACGCTCGATCGCGGCGCGCTGTTCATCACTCAGCGCCGCCGCCGCGCGCGCCGACAACACCAACAGCTTCTCGCCTTCGCGGTTGTGCAATTCGATCGCGTTGGCGGCGAATTCGTTGATCTGCTCGGCCGTGACCTCCACAACTTCCTTTCCGGTGGCTTCGAGCAGATTCTGCACACCCATGCGTTCCGCTTCGTCGGGAATCATCTCCGCGCCGAGAATTGCGAATACGCTGCCAACACACATCACCACGTTCGTGTGGTAGACCGGCCGCCCATCCGCGCTCTGGCTGCGGAAGGTGACCGGCTCGTAGCCGAAGTCGTCGCAGAAGCGCTTCAACACTTCTGGATGCGTGCGGTGGGACAACGAGGCGTAAGCGAGCTTGTTCACGTGATCGAGCACGAGGCTGCCCGTGCCCTCGAGACAATGCCCCTGCTCTTCGCAGGCTGAGTAATCAACCACGTCGCTGATGTGGTAATGCTTCCGCAGCTCGTCGATCAAATCGTGGCGCCGCTCGCGCCGCCGTGCCGCGGAGTACATCGGGTAAAGTGCCACGCGCCCGTCGTGATGAGTTGAGAACCAGTTGTTAGGGAAAACCGCGTCCGGCTTCTCGGGCGTGGCGGTGTCGTCGACGACATCGACGGTTACGCCTGCCGCACGCAACGTTTCAACCGCAGTGTCGAACTCCTGCTGCGCGGCTGCGGAGATCGCTGGCATCTCGCCCTCGGCAATCGCGCGCTGAAACGCGTTATCCGCTGCCGTCTCCGGGTTCGGATGAAAGCGGTACGGCCGGATCATGACGACGGCGTTCGTGCTTTGAGTGACGTTCATCGGTGAGGATTGTAGGGCGGGCGCTTCGCCTGCCCACAGAAACACGGCAACCGAAGCCGTCGCCCTACAATCATGCAGCCGCGGTCTGCTGCTCAACCGGCGATGTTGGCGCGGAAGGCGGCTTGCGTCCGCTACTCGTCCTGCTCGAGCGATATCGCCACACCGCGATCCCGACGTATGCAAGATCCGCGAGCACAAACGCGCCGACATAATTCTCGCCGCCGATGCCGAAGCCGTAGCTGTGCAGTCCCTTGCCAAGGACGAAATTGACGCCGTACCAAGCCATCAGGATGGACAGGAAACAGACGACGCTCGCGACCACCAGGCCGAACTGCGTCCACCATCCGGCCAGCCGCCCATGGAGGACGAAGATGTAGCAGAGCAGCGCGATGAGCGCCCACGTCTCTTTCGGATCCCAACCCCAGAAGCGTCCCCAGGAGTAGTTCGCCCACACGCCGCCGAGAATCGTGCCCGCTGCGAGCAGCAACACACCGAGCTGAATCACGCGATAGAGCCATTGGTGCATCTGCGAATCGGCCCGCGCGGCAACGGGATCGCGCATGTAACGCCAGAGCAGGATGTGACCAAAGCCCATCGCCAATGCGAACGCACCGTAGCTGAGCGTGATCGTCAGGACGTGGATCGTGAGCCAGAAATTATCCCGCAGCACGGGTACGAGCGGATCGATGCTTGCGGGCATCGCGATCGGCATCTGGTGCACGAGCAGCAACGCGACGAGCGCCACCGGCAGCGCTCCGAGCAGATAAGGCGTGCCGCGATATCGCGCGAAAAAGATCAACCCGAGCACCGCGACGGTGAACGACACCCAGATGATCG
>DATHXZ010000423.1:0-3627 GCA_035459405.1 Chthoniobacterales bacterium | reverse complement strand
GAAGCGCCGGATGGTTACCAGCGCATCGTCTATGTTGCCGCCGCGCATCTGCTCGGAATAGAGCGTGAAGCCGGCGCCGTAGTTGTTCGCCTCGGAATAGATTTGCTTCTGCAGCTGCTCGATCGACATGCCGCGGGTCGGCTCCGGGAGCTTGGGTGCGGGCGTAAACTGCTTCGCGAGCTGATACGCCGCGCGGAAGTCACCGCGGCTGGCGTGGTACTTCGCGACACCTCGCCAAGCAGCAGGGAGCAGCGGTGGCTGATCCTCAATGAACGTGGCGAGACGAGCAAGATCGCCTTTATCGCTCCAGAGCGTGAAGAGTTGTTGCCGCTGCTCCGCTGTCATTGTTTGCAGCGACGCATTGTGTTGCAGGAAACGCGCGAGAGCAGCTGCGAAGTCTTCGCGGTTGGCGCGCTCCAGATACATCAGGACGAGGTCAGGTTGCGTGCCGCCGAATTGCTCGAGCATGCGGTTCACGCGTGGGTTTAGCTGCGACGCGGCTGACAACATGCGGCTGTAGAGGCCGGGCCGCTCCGGTCCCGCGCGGCGCAATGATTCGCGCCACGCAGTCATCGCGAGCATTGGGTGCGTGGTGATCCACGCGAGACCTTCCTGATACGGAACTTCGAACGAGTTCGGCTCGAGGAAACGCGCGCGGCGGAAATCCTCGAGCGCCTCTCGGTTGCGCTTTCCGCCCGCTTCTCCAAGGCCACGCAGGAAATACAGCTGCCAATCGAGCGGCGCCCAGGCAAGACCTCGATTTGCTTCCGCGATCGTGTCGGTCGGATTCCGCGCAACGTTCGCAGCCGTCGCGCGACGCTTCGCCACGTCGGCGCCGATCCCGCCGGGCAACGGCACTTCACGGTATGCCGCGACAGCCCATGTCAATCCGGTGCCGATCAATGCAATGCCAAGAACGCGGAACGTGTTTGTGAGGATGGCGCTGGCCCGCACCGGAAGGGGTCGGCGGATCGCAAGACCGAGCAAGAACACGCCCGCCAGCGCAGAGCCGACCCGGTGTCCCGCGACGTCGATGAACCCGTGTAAACCGAAGAGCGCGGCACCGACGAGTGCGGCGATCCGGAAGCGCTGGTTCGAGCCCTCGTCGAGTGGAAAGACGCGCTTCAGCACAAGGGTGGCGCCAGCCACAATCAGAATCACGCCGGGCCAGCCGACCTCAGCTGCGAGCCAGAGCCAATCGCTCTCGGGATGCAGCGCGCGCGATTGGCCGAGAGATGCATCCCGGAAAATCGCGAACACCGGTTCGAAGTTGCCGAGCCCGATCCCCCTCCAGGGCGACGTGGCGATCAGCTGCAAGGCATCCTTGAAAATGAGCCAGCGAAAATCGCGCGACACACCGATTCCATCTCCGCCGCCGCGCAGGTTGAAGCGCTCCAGCGTCTCGCCGCCGAAGATGAGCAAAATGGTTAGCATCACGAGCAACGCCGAAGCTGCGATCGCGACCCGCGCGGTCGAGCCACTGCGCAACGCGAACGCGCCCAGCCAAAGCCCGCTACCAAGCAGAAGGATCGCAATGCCGGCGCGCGAGAAATTCAGCACGATGGCCGCGATAATCACCGCGAGTCCCGCCACCCAAACGATCCAGCGTTTTCGTCCCTGCCGCAGATCATCCTGCCCGCACGCCAGGATCACGACGGCCGTGATGCCAAGCAGATTTGCCATCTGGTTGCGATTCGGGAACGGGCCGAAGCCGCGCTGGTTGTGCCAGAACGGCAGCGCCGTTTTCGCGAAGTAGAGGGCTACCGCCAGCGCCGCCAGCACAGCGACCCCGCCGGCAAATACCCGCAACTGGTGACGCACGGCGCGAGTGTCGAGATCCTGCGTGGCGACATGGTAGAACCAGCAAAGCCCCGCGATGAAGCTGAGGAGGCAGGAAAACGTGATCCATGGCTGCGGGGATACAGTCGCCGGGAGGACAATGCCGAAATCATTCGCAAGCGCCTGACGCCACGCCGGTTGGAAGAACCACGCGGCCGGTAGCAATGCCACACCGCCGAGAGCGACCAGCGCGATGATGATCCCGTTAACGGCGGCGCCGAGCGAGAAACGCGGCGGATTCGCGATCAGCAATGCCCCGAGCAAGGCGACGACGATTCCCTCCGCACATTTTTGCGTCGCTCCACCGAGAAGGCAGGCGAGCACCGGCAGAAGCGCGGTCGCCGGGTCGCTCCAGGCTGCCCCGCGGCTCGGCGTTTTGCGTGTGCGCCGTGACGGCCGTTGCGCCACTTCTTCCATCAGGCGTAGCACAGGCATCTTGCCTGTGGGGCCACCGGGCTTCCAACCCGGTGAATGCCGTAGTCACGGCCGCCGGAAGGACCGGGCGAGACGCCCCGTGGCCCCACAGGCAAGATGCCTGTGCTACGGAATCGGCGAGGCCTCTGTTGGTATGGCACTAGCTTTGGAAAGAAGCGGCGCGGAGGAGCGTCCAGAAGCAGCATGTACCAGACGGTTGTAGCACGAGTTGAAGGCGACGTGCCATCGCGTACTCTCACCGCTGCCGTCGAGGCATAACCATGGTTACGCAACGGACGGAAGGCCTCTACCGCCTTTTCCTGCTCTGCCAGATCGTTACGGTCGCGGCGCTCTTCTGGTTTGGCGTCTGGATCATGGTGACCTTCTACTCGGAAGGCGCTGAGCTGACGTGGCGACGCTACACCATTTACTGCGTGCTGCTCATTCTCGGGATGACGTTCGAGTCGCTCAGTCGCGACGGATCGAAGAACTACTTCCTCCAGAACGAATTGCTGCGGCAGCACCGGCTCAGCCTGCGCCAGACGTTTGCGAGCACAGGCACGCTCGTCGTTTACCTGATTGCGACGCAGGACACATTCATCTCGCGCCTTTTCTTCTTCAATTTCGTGCCATGGCTGTATGTGGCGCTGCTCTTCTCGCATCATTATCTCCCGTCGTTTCTCGCGCGCGGCATTTTCAAACACGAACGCGCCGACAAAACACTGCTGATCGGTTCGTCGGAAAAGGCGAAGCAGCTTCGCGGTTGGCTCCGAAGGAAATCTGAGATCGGCCTTCGCGCCGTCGGTCTGCTCTCAGACGAGACAATCGAGAAGACGGAGGACGGCATCCCGGTGCTCGGGACCGCGGATGACATCGAGCAAGTCGTCCGCGCGCAGGGCATCACCCAGGTGATTCTGCTCGAGTTCCCGCTTTTCACCGAGGTGAACCGCACTCTCATCCGCGCGTGCGACCAACTCGGCGTCCGCTTGCTCATTGTGAGCGATCTTGAGGAAAAGCTGCGCCATCCGGTCACGCATTTCGAAGACGACGGCTTTCGCTTCATTGGCCTGCGTGAGGAGCCGCTGGAGAATCCGCTGAACCGCTGTTTCAAGCGCGCTCTCGATATCGCAATCGCACTGCCGGTGATGATCCTCCTCTTCCCTATCCTGTGCGTGGTTGTTTGGCTCGCGCAACGCCTGCAATCGCCGGGGCCGCTCTTCCACGTGCAAACGCGCGCGGGCATGCAGAATCGCCAGTTCACGATCCTTAAATTCCGCACAATGCACCCTCACAACGGCGACATCGCGCGTCAGGCGCGCGACGGCGACGACCGCGTGTATCCGCTCGGCAAGTGGCTCCGCAAGCTCAGCATCG
>DATHXZ010000422.1:0-7442 GCA_035459405.1 Chthoniobacterales bacterium | reverse complement strand
CATCTAAAAAAGTTCGTGCGCCTGGGCGCACCTCACGCTTCGGCGGTCGTGCCGCGGCCCGTGGCATCGGCTACGAAGCGGAAGTCGCGGCGTATCTCGCAGTGAAGATGCTCGGCGGCGACCGATGCGCTGTTTGGAACGGCGTCGATGGTTCGCAGATCGCTGCGATCGCAATGCAGGACGCCGAGCCCGTCGACGACATCGTCGTCACACTTCGGAACAACACAGAGGGAAAGGCGTTCATTTCTGCAAAATATCGAGCTGGCACAATAGCTCTGACCGGAAGCAGTTCCGCGTTTGCTGAGGTCGTACGGTCGTTCGTGCGCCAGTTTTTTCGGCTCGCACCGAATGTTCGGGAGAGAAGCCGCCTGCTGTGGGCAGTGCCGTCTTCGGCAGGCGCTGGCCTAACGCGGGACCTCCGGAGTGTCTTGGACATTTGCCGAGACGACGATTTCGCGAACATCAGCGAATTCCTAGCGCGTCGACAGCCACGAGAAAGAGCGGCGCTCGCATCACTGGTCGCGCAAACTGAGCTCGCTTGGAAGGCCGAAACGAAGAAGTCAGTGACCGAAGCTGAGCTCCTTGAATTCGTTCGGATGGTCCATGTTGAAGTCTTCGACTTTGGAACGGGGATCCGCCATGACCGAGAAGCTGAGGGCTCGATTCGAAACCTCCTCGCTGCTGACCCGAAGACATCGAACCGCATTTGGAAGCAGCTAAAGGCACATTTCGCCGCGGCAAACCGACGGGGATTACGGTCGACTACTGCCTCGCTTCGGCAGGTGCTCGCAGCAGAGGGCTTATCGCTGAAGACGACGCCATCCTTCGCGGATGACGTTGAACTTCTTAGACGCCTGACAACAACGAATCTCGATCGGTTGAAAGACCACACGTTGCTCCGTTTTGTGACAGCCGAAATTCACATTGAACGAGCCGACGATCTGTCGGCTCTCGTCGGAGCGGCAAAGCGGGGACACTTCCTTATCACCGGCGAGCCCGGCTGTGGGAAGAGCGGTTTGGTTCAGCCGCTCGCAAGCGCGCTGATTCGCGGAGGTATTCCCGTCGTTCTCCTTTTGGCTGAAGAAGTCTTTGGTCGCGATTGGAAAGGCTCCGCGAACTTACCGGGATTGAAGCAAGCGTTAGACGATGTGCTGGCGAACTGGCCGGACGGTTCAACGGGAGTGCTGATCACAGATGCGCTCGACGCTGTCCGTGACGTCGAGACTCAGAAACTACTGCGTCGGCTTCTCGAAGACGTGCAGCGCGGGACTTCGGGCTGGAACGTGGTGGCCAGCGTGCGCGAGTTTGATCTGAAGCATGGTCGCGAGCTGCGGGAGGCCTTTCCCGGCAACGGCGTTGCCGGGCATTGCTCCGCCGACTTCGCAGGTGTCTCGCATTTCCACGTCACGGCGTTGGCTGAAAACGAGATTGATGAATTAATCGAGGGAGTAGCAGACATCCAGCCGTTCGTGCTGAGCGCGCGAGCGGATGTTCGGGCCGGCGGCATTCACCGGTCGCCATTCTTCTTACGGCTCGCCGCCGAACTCCTTAGCAGCGGGGTTTCCCCGGCCCGACTTGCCGACTGGATCAGCCCGGCGGTGCTGCTGCGCAGATTCTGGCAGGTGCGGGTTCAGGACGATGCAGGAGCAAGTTATCGCGAAGTGGCCCTTCAAACGATTTGTCGCCAGATGGTGGCCCTGCGAAGTATGACGCTTTCGACGCAGGAGACCGCACTCGGGCCACGTGAAAAGGACGCGCTTCTCGAACTTCGCAGCCGCGGAATCTTGCAATCCCCGACACTGAAACACGGCAGTCGCATCGGCGACGACGACATTCGGTTTACGCACCATCTTCTTCACGACTACGCCATCGCTCGTTCGCTGATTCCAGCTGCTTCGTTGAGATTTGCGGCGTTCGCCGCACGCGAGCGTCTGTTGCCGATTTTCTATCGCCAGAGCTTCCTGTTTGCGCTGGAGGAACTCTGGGACGGTCCGGATCGGCAGCAGGGATTCTGGAACGCCGCGCTGCAGATGGAGGGGATTGCTGACCTACACGGAATCACACGACTTCTCGCACCGGTGCTCGCGGCCCGCCGGGTGGACACGGCGGCAGACCTAGACCCACTCCTGACAGCCGTCCAAGCATCCACGAATGACGATTCACCTGCCGAGAAAGCTCTGCGACATCTGGCATCTGGCCTCCAGGATGCCGACGCACAAGCAATTCGCGCTGGAGCTAGCGCGTGGTGTTCATTCGCGGCGCAGCTTTCGCGGCTCCTAGCCAGTCGCCCGGCGCTAGAGACCTCAATTGTTCATATTATCGCTCGGCTGAACACGGTCCGCAGCACGTTCAACGCGCCCCAGTTGAGGGAACTCAATTCAGCGGCGCGAAGTCTTCTGGCGCATCACGTCGGGAAGGACGTTTCACAAGGATGGCGATACGCTGGCGCGACGGCCATTGAGACTCTCTGCCACACATTCTTCGTGGCACCTCGTGAAACTGATGAGTCGCTGCTCTCCCTTATTACTCCGAAGAGACTCGCAGAATTCCCGCACTGGGACTTATTCGATTTCGCCAACCAACTAAACCACCTCAGCAACGAGGCGGATGGCGTAGTTCTTCGGCTGTTTGAGGCGGCATTTTCGACAGAGCCTCAACCGGGCGAATGGGAACAATTCGGCGGCAGGATCATGGGGATGCGGATCCAGCGGAGTGACAACTGGAACAGCGTCCACCACTCGCTCGCTGCTTACTACGAGAGCCGAACAGGAACCAATGCCGGTTTGATGACTGACATTGCGTGTATCGCGTGGAACGCCGCGGTGCGAAGGCACAGCTCGACCCGCCGATTGAAACGAGCAGCCGTAGCGACATTCCGCTTCCGCGGCGCCGAATGTGACCTTGTTGAAGACTATGGGCACATCTGGGGACGCAGTTTCGAACACGAGGAAAGTCGCATCGTTTCGCGCTTCGAGACTCTGTTGGATGAGTGGGCAGCGACGGGAGATTTCGACCGACTGCGCGTCGCATTGGATCATTTTGCCGCTCGCAACCGCACGTCGCTGATGTGGGCGGTGTTCCTTCAGGCGGGTGCCAAACATCCGACAACCCTCGGACGCGAACTTGATCCCGTATTAGATGAACCAGCTTTCCTCACCCACCCCGACTATCACTACGGCGCGGTCGACCTATTCGCTGCTCTGCACAACGCCGGCAATGCCACACAGCGGAAGCGCTTGGAAAATCTGATTCTCAACTTGCCTGACACAGCGCGGCTCGCCCGAGGCGAACCACCTGACTCCGTCCCGGCCTTGCTGCAGCATCATCAAGACAGGCTGCTGGGTGTGCTGAACGAATCCGCTATTGTTCTGCCGGAGGTTCAGGCGCTGCGCAACCAACGCCTGGGATTAGGTCCCCTACCGGCGAATCGAAAGCCTGATGGCGTGAACATCACCTCGCACACGCTCTCAGACGAGGAATTGATCGCGCGGCGAGGCATTGATCTTAAGGAACAGACGAATGCGAAACTCTTTGCTCTTCGAGAGGCGCTCAAGCCGTTTACTGAGGACCGCAATCGCAAAATCGATCGTAACGACATTGAAACTCATTGGCCAGTCATCAGTCGGTGCGAGAGCGCGCTGCAACGTGACCGCGGAGCGCACCCCGAGATGGCAGACGAGCTCTGGGGTCACTTGGTCGGCGCGTGCGAGGGCATTGTGCGTCATGCGAGCTGGCCTGCGACGGACACGCGATGGAAAACTATCCGCCGAATCCTACTGAAAGCGTCAGCCGACCCTTCGCCTCAGGCGTCTAAGACGCGGCCGGCTGAGGACGATGAGTGGCCGACTTGGGCGTGGCCAGCACCTCGTCTCGACGCAGCGCGTGGTCTGCTGATTCTGGTTCATCGGCTTGGGCGAGCAGACAAGCCGATGACAACGGCGCTGCTGAAGCTGAGCCGCGACAAGTCGCATCCCCTTCGTTTCAACATGGGAGAACGTCTTGCGGCGCTCCATGATGCGGCGCCAAAGCTGATGTGGCAGCTCATCGATCGTTTCATCCGGTTCGAATCGAGGTTTTCCGTTCTCGAAGCTGTGCTCTTCTCGCTCGATCGGCTCTGGGGGCACCCCACCGAGGTGAAGCCTCGACTATCGCGAATCGCTGAACGTGCGATGAAAAGCGCGTCGGACGGCAACCATATCTTCGAAACTCTGGCTGCCATCCATCTTTTCCACTTTCTCCGCACGGGCGACGCGGAGTCCGAAGTATTCATCGATCGCTTGATCGCAGAGTGCGACAGTCAACGGGCGAGCCACGCCCTCCAAGCTCAGCTTCACCCGTGTCGCAAAGGGGGATGGCTTACTGCCGGCGATGGTATCACCACCATCGAACGCGAAGAGATTGTTCGGCAGCGCACGTGGGGCTTCGTGGGAAAATTGCTGGGTGCTTCACAACGCAAGCTCTTGCACCACAGGCAGCAACTGCAGGAACTTCACGCGGCAGGACGGCTCGAGACCGATGAGGCGAAGCCCATCATAGAAGCTAGAGATCGAACTGCACAGTTAGTGGATTGGATCGCAACGCAGTTGTACTTTGCCAGTGGCGGCTTAGCAGATAAACAAAATCGCGATGAGGATCATCTGACTGAGCCTCAGAAGCAGCGATTTTGGCGTGAGGCCGCAGGCCTGTTTGATGCCTTGGCTTCGGAGATTCACCCGCACACCGCACATGAACTTGTGCAAACGCTTCACCATCTCCTCCCTTGTGACCCACGTGGTGTGTTCCTGAAAGCGGCGAAGGCGATCACCTCAAGTTCCTCCGTCGGATACCAACACGAATCTCTAGCTGTCGGCGATGTGGTGAAATTGATCCAGCGAGCGCTGGCAGATCATCGAGAGATTTTCCACACTACGAATGACGGCGATTCTGAATGCCTTGCCGCACTACTGAAGGTGCTCGACCTGTTCGTCGAAGCAGGGTGGTCGGAAGCGAGGCAGCTTACTCATCGCTTGGAAGAGATATACCGCTGAAGAGAGGAATATCACTCGACCGGGTCACCCTGGAAACGCGCAGTTCAGTCCGATCCACCACCCGTCACGTCGGCCCTGAACGGCTACGCACCCATATGCGCTCACCGGGTCCCCAGCAGTTTCGCGCCGAAAAGGGCCCGCCGGCGTAGAATGCGTACAAATCCGTACAGTCCGAATGTGAGTTGTGCGTCGACTTCACCGTTAGCGCCGATCGGCGCTAACGGGACCGCCCGCCCGCTAAACGGTATTTGCCCGGGCGCTGACACGAAGTGCCGCAGCCGCTTGCGGAAAGTCCGCCAAAGGTTAACAGACGCCCTACTGGGCCGCTCTGGCCTTCCGCGGTTAATCAGAGCCCCCGTGAACGCTTGCGTGGCGAAGAACGCGCCTCTCAGATTCACTCCAGCACACGGTCGAAGTCATCCGGAGTGACTTCGAGAAACGGCTGGTTTTTCTCGATGCCCGCATTGTTAACCAGCAGCTCGAGGGAGCCAAAGTGCTCGATGGTTTGCGCGATCATACGTTGGACTTCGTCCAATTTCGCCATGTCGCCGTGCACGAGAAACCCGCCCGCGCCGGTGGCCTCAACCTGTTCGAGCACGGCCGTGGCGCGCTCGGGATGACCCCGATAGTGCACCGCCACATTCGCGCCCTCCCGCGCCACGCGGAGGGCAATGGCAGCCCCGATTCCAGAAGAGCTACCAGTCACAAGAGCGTGAACGCCTTTGAGGCGAGTGCCGGCCATCCGTGGGGCAGGTGCGGCTTGCGGAGCAGACGAAGTCATACAGGCTTTTTCGCCCGCAGCCACACGTTGAGAATGCTCGCGACGATCAGGCCCGCGATGCCGACGGCAGCGAGCACTTTGTTCCCAATGACCGCGATCGAAACAAACACGATGGCTGCGCTGAGTGCCCCCACAACAACCGCGAGCCAGGAGCCGTGATGGCGCACTCCGAGATAGAGGCCGGCCAGGGTAATCAACAAAAATGCAATCAGCAGCGGGACAAGGATCGCGTCATTGATGATGAAGCCAATCCCTGCCGCGGAAACGATCGCGAGCAAAGCGGGAAAACCGAGACAGCAAAGCGCGGCAAAAAGCGAGCCGGCGATCCCAATCTTGTCCGTGTGCCTGCTCCAGAAACTTGTGTGTGTGTTCATGTTCATCTCGCCTTCATTTCAACATCCTGACGATCACGACGGTCAGAAGGACCAACAGCAACACTCCACCGGCGCAGCAGAGCAGCATCCAGCCGCTCATGCCGCGCAAATTTCATTCATCGCGATGGACGTGTTCATTGCTTTTGATCTGCAAACCAGCGACCGAGCCAAAATCCGACCGATGATGAGCAGCGCCGCGCCCGAACCTACTCGCTGAGCTCCTTTGTCTTTACGTAACCGTGGTGCAGAAAATCCGAGATCGTGTTCAACGTGAAGACCGTGCCGATCAGGCGGGTCAACGGCGGGTTGAAGACGAAGCTGGAAACCAGACCCAGCGCTACCCAAGGGCCAACGCACCATGGGCATGTCACGAGATCGCCAACGGCCTTTTGCATGCCGGTGCCGCGTGCGCTTTCTTCCACTTCCCCCGCGCCTGCTTTCTTATCGAATTTCACAAAAGGGGCTCGAAAAGGACTGGTCACCCAGTCTTTCGTAATCAGCCGCGCCAGCTTGTGAGTGGCGATACTAAGTAGCACCACGTCACCAAGGCCGAAGCGTTCCGGTAACTCTCGATTCTTTTCTTTCGCCGTCAGTAGCACTGTGGCGAAAGCCGCATGGAAGAGTCCGACCAATGTGGCGTACTGCGCCAATGGCTTGTACTCCTCTGAGTAACCTTCAAATGGTCCGCCTTGGCACGATAGTTGTCTCGTTTCTTCGTTCATCGTTAGCTCCTTTCACTCATCTGCGTTTTGACCGACATATTTTTCCCAAAGCAGCGGCCTTCATTGCGCGGGCAGGTTGCGCAGCCGCGCTTTAGGTACCAGACGAAACCGACCGCGCCGAGGATCGCCAGACCTCCAGCAACGAGCGGCCACTTACTCCAAAGCGTCGCGAGTGACACGCCCGAGAGAAGCAGCAGTGGGAGACCGCAGCAGAGGAGATGCAGCACCGCGAATAGCGCCACACCGACCCCGCTCGATTCAGTCTCATTGTTGATTTTGTTTTCCATGTTCTTCCCGTTCCTTCTTTACGCGTTCTAAACCATGTAGCTCAGGTCCGACGCTCCGGTCGGATAGGCGAAGAGTGTCGCCTCGATGTCGCTACTCCGAATCCCGGAGTGAATGGCGAGTGTGAAAAGGTTGATCTGTTCTTCGGCGTGAGGCCCAATCAAATGCGCGCCGAGAATTCGCTCGCTACCTTCTTCGATCAGTACCTTGAAGGCGGAGTATTTCGCGTGAAGACGGCGTGACGAATACCACT
>DATHXZ010000421.1:0-6396 GCA_035459405.1 Chthoniobacterales bacterium | reverse complement strand
ACTCATCATTGCGCCGCATCAAACATTGCTCAGTGCGGCGAACGCACGCCTATTCGGCATCGGTCTTCGCCGGTGTAAGCGAACTGATGACCGGCGTCGTCATACGAACCTTCTTCGGGTTCATGACCTCATCGAGCGCCTCACGGAAATTCGGATAGGATTCCTGCACGCACTGCGCGTCCTGCACGACAGTGTCGCCGTCGGCAAAGAGGCCGGCCACAGCGAACGCCATCGCGATGCGGTGATCCCCAAAGCTGGGCACGCGCGCGCCACGGAGTGAGCCGCGACCGTGAATCTCGAGCCCGTCGTTCAGCTCGATCACTTGCGCGCCCATTGAGCGAAGATTGTGCGCGATCGCTGCGATGCGATCGGTCTCCTTCACACGCAGTTCTTGCGCGTGCCGAATCGTGGTCGTGCCGCTGGCGAGTGCGCCCGCGACCGCAAGAATCGGAAGCTCATCGATCACCTGTGGGATTTCCTTGCCCTGAATCACGGTGCCTTTCAGCGGCGCACCGGTGATTTCGACTGTGCCACGCGGCTCGATCTGATCGACGTCTTCGATCGCTTCACGCACCTGCGCGCCCATGCGGATCAATACGCCGAGCAATGTGGTGCGCGTGTCGTTCAGTCCGGCATCGCGGATCAGCAGATGGCCGCCAGGCTGCGCGCCCGCCGCAACAAGCCAGAACGCGGCTGACGAGATATCGCCGGGGATGTTGAAGTCTCGCGATTCCGGCGTTTGATCGCCGAAGATGCTGACGCCGCGGTCTCCCTGTTTTGCGGTGCGCACGAGGTAGTAACTCAGCATCAGCTCGGTGTGGTTGCGGCTGGGCGTTGGCTCGTGGACGGTCGTTTTTCCCTTCGCGAAAAGGCCGGCGAGGAGGATCGCACTCTTCACCTGCGCGCTGGCCACGGGCGAGTTGTATTGGACCCCGCGCAGCTTTGAGCCACGAATGCGAATCGGCGGGCTGTCGTTAGGCCCTTCGGCCACGATGTCGGCGCCCATCTGCCGCAACGGCGTGATCACGCGCTCCATCGGACGACGCGAGAGCGATGCTCCACCGACGAGCCGGCTTTCGAACGGCTGGCCGGCGAGCAATCCGCTGAGCAACCGCATTGTCGTGGCGGAGTTTCCGCAGTCGATCTCGCCCGCCGGCGGCGTCAGCAGTCGTTTCTTGCCGTGGACGATCAGCATCTCGGGCTCAGGCTGTTCGATTTTGATCCCGAGCGCGCGCATTGCCTGCACAGTCCGCATGCAGTCATCGCTCGGCAGAAAGCCGCGCAGCACGCAAACGCCATTCGAAAGCGACGCGAGAATAACCGCGCGATGCGAGATGCTCTTGTCGCCCGGCACGGTCATTTCCGCTTCGATGCGGGGTGCTCGTCTTACGCGAAATTCCATGTGACTAGAGAGTTCGTTTCGAGCAGCGGAATCGCGCGGCTACGAATGGTGCGCGGGGCGCGCGATCAGCCGCACGTTTCGCCAGGTGCGGAGCGCCGCCGCCTGAGTACGAGTAGGAACACGCCATAGGCCGACTCTGGGTCGACACCTCCGGCGCGTCGACGCGCGTTGCTACGGAACCAGGAAAATTTTTCCGGTGTATGGGTCCTTCACTTCAGTACCCGGCGCGTAGCCTCTCACGTCCGTGAGCTTGTCCGGCGAATACGGGCTGCGAACGAATCCCGGCTTGTCAGGCACCGGCACACCGTAAGGGTAGTCGCCGCGCGCTGCTTGCGTCGTCGTGGTGGTGGCAGTCGTCGGCGGCGTCATTGCGGCCGCGGTGGTGTCTGCGGGGTCGATCGGAGGGGTCATCGTGGTAGCCGGTGCAGAAGGATCCTGTTCGAACGGCTGGGTCGGCGGCGGATACTGCGTCACCGGCGCGGGTCTCGTCACCGCTCGCTGGGTCGTCCGCCGAGGCGGTTCATCTATCTCGCACGAGGTGAAGAAGAGAGCGGCTAACAACGCCAGCGATGAAAGAAATCTCATAGGTGTTTACGACGGGTGCGCGTCCGTTCTAATTCAATGTCCGAACCGTGACAATGGTTAATTAGCACCTACGCGGCGGCCGTCTGCGCGGACGCGCCAGGCTCCTCAAACGCATACGTCGAGCGCCGAAATATACAGTTCGGCCAAGCTCTGTTTCCGAATCACAGATACACGAATGGAGACGCACGATTGTGACGAGATTCTGGTGGCGGACGACGATGCCACCAGCCGCCGCCTGCTTGTCCGGACCCTCTCGAATGCCGGATTCCAATGCCAGGAATCGGCCGACGGGCTCGAGACGCTGAAGCTTGTCGAGTCGCGAGTCCCATGTTTGCTGCTGCTCGACTTCGACATGCCAGGCTTGAACGGCGCCGAAGTATTGACGCGGCTGCGCGCGAACGAAGACCCGGCAGTCGCGCAGCTGCCGGCGATTATGCTGACCGGGCATGGCGGCGAAGAGAGCGAGGTGCGCTGTCTTGAAGCAGGCGCGGACGATTTCGTCACGAAGCCGATCAACGCTGCGGTGCTTCGCGCACGCATCGACACGCAACTGCGGCTCCGGTCGATGCGCGAGCAGCTTCAGCAGCAAAACCACGAGCTGGAGGCGTTCCGCGCGAACACTGAACGCGACCTCGCGGCGGCGCGGCTGACGCAACAATCTCTCATTCCGCAAAAGCCACCCCCACTCGACGGCTGGGATGTCGCAGCAGTCTACCGGCCGGTGATCCAGGTGGGCGGCGACATTTACGGATGGCTGCGGATGGCCGATGGACGCACGCTTTTCTGGATCGCGGACGCAACCGGCCACGGCGCCTCGGCCGCGCTGCTAACAACCCTGGCGAAGCTGCTGTTCCATCACGGAAGCGTGGAGCACAACATGCCCAGCGACATCATGCAGGCGGTAAACACCGACTTCCGCAGCATCTTCGGCGCGCGCTCGTTCATGACGGCGATGTGCGTGGCGCTCGATCCGAAGACCGGCCGCGTGGACGTCGTCGGTGCCGGGCATCCGCCATTGCTGATCGCTCGCGCAGATGGGAAAACGGAAGCCATCCGCTCGTCCTCGCCACCACTGGGGTTGCTCGACGGCTCGCAGTTTACCGAAACAACGGCAGAGCTCCGGCCAGGCGACGCGTTCCTCCTCTATACCGACGGGCTTTACGGCGCGGAGGAAGTATACGCACCACACGGCACTGTGTTCGAACTTGCGCCGAATGCCAGACGTGGGGTGAGCGCGCATGCGCTGCTGATGCAGGTGATCAAGCAGGCAAATGCAGCCGACGGTGATAAACCGCTGCCGGACGACCTCGCAGCGATAGCCGTGAAGAGACCCGAGACGGATCGCGTCGCGAGCGCGGAAAATTAGTGTTGCCGTGCTACGGGTGAACGACTAATCAGCCTCTATGCCGAAGACCACAGCCACCAAATCCTCCGGTTCGAAACGCAAACCGAACGCCGCCTTTATGAAGCCCGTGCAGCCAGACGAGAAGCTCTCCGAGATCGTCGGGTCGAAGCCGCTGCCACGTTCTGAGCTCACGAAGAAGCTCTGGGACTACATCAAGAAGAACGGCTTGCAGGACAAAAAGAAGAAGACGCAGATCAACGCCGACGACTCACTCAAAGCAGTGTTCAACGGCAAGAGCCAGGTCAGCATGTTCGAGATGACCAAGCTCGTGAACGGTCACATCCAGGCGTCGTAACGGATTTCGGTTTGGGTTCAGCCCGGCGCCTCGTGCGCCGGGCTGACTTTGTACGGCTGCGAGGCTGGCCGCTCAGGTTGCGAAATCGGCGAAACTGCTGAACACTGCCGCGTGAAACATTTGCGTTTGATGCTGCTCGCCGCCGCCGTCGTCGTTCTCGCCACCGGCCATGCTTTCGCCGATGCGAAGCCCGGCTGGCTCACCGACATCAAGCAGGCGAAAGAGCGAGCGAAATCGGACAAGAAGCTGATCCTAGTCGACTTCACTGGATCCGACTGGTGCGGATGGTGCATCAAGCTCGATCGCGAAGTTTTCTCCAAGCCGGAGTTCAAGGACTACGCCGACAAGAACCTCGTGCTGCTCGAGGTCGACTTCCCGAAGCGGAAGGAACTCTCCGCGACGCAGAAGGCGCACAATCTCGAGCTTGCCGAGGAGTATGGCATCCAGGGCTTCCCGACGGTCATCGTCCTGAACGGCGAAGGCCGGAAAGTCGGGGAGCTGGGCTATATGCCAGGCGGCCCGTCAGCGTTCCTCGCTGAACTCGACAAGCTGCGGAAAGGTTAACGCGCAGGCGACACCGCCAGCGCCCCGGAGCTCCGCGCCGCGGTGAACGGCGAACGACTCGCCGCGCCTCTTAGTTCACCTTGCCGCCGTCGAACGTCCGTTGCAGGGCGTCCGCCAATTCGCCGCGCGTGAACGGCTTCGGCAGCGCGCCGCGGAACCCGTAAGCGAGGAATTCCGAAAGCGCCGCTTCGTCCGAGTAGCCACTGCAGATGATCGCATTCACTTGCGGATCCATTCCGCGCAGCCGCTCGATCGTCGCCACTCCACCCATCCCGCCACGCACCGTCGCATCGAGAATGACAGCCTGGAAGTGCTCGCCACGGCGCAACGCACGCTCGTAAGTGCGCACTGCTTCGAGGCCGTCCGGGACCGCCGTCACTTCATAGCCGAGCGTGCTCAGCAACTGCGAGGTGAGCTCGCGAATCGCCGCCTCATCGTCCATAATGAGAATGCGCTGGTGATTGAAGTGAAGCGGTTTGTCCGACGCTTTCGGACGGGCGACAGCTGCCTTCGCTTCACTGGCCGGCAGGTAAAACGCGAACGTGGAACCATCCGGCGATGATGCTTCGAGGTGAAGCAATCCCCCGTGCTTCTTCACGATCGAGTAGCTGATCGCCAGACCAAGGCCACTCGCGGCCGCTTTCGTCGTGAAGTAAGGATCGAAGATTTTGGTCGTCAGCTCTTCCGCTACTCCACTCCCTCGGTCGGTGATCGAGACTTTCAGGTAACGGCCCGGCGGAAGCAGCGTCGCGTTGCGCTCATCCAGTTCCACGTTCTTCGCCGAGACCCGGACGGTGCCGCCGTGAGGCATCGCATCGCGCGCATTTATGATCAATGCATTCATGACCTGCTCAATCTGGCCGGCGTCGACTTCCGCTCTCCAGAGATTCTGTGCGATGTCGAGATCGGCGCGGAGGCTCGAGCCGTAGAGGGAGAACTCTGCCGACTGTTCGAGCAGTTGCGCGACCGAGGTGACCTTCTTCAACGGCGCGCCGCCTTTCGAGAAGGTCAGCAGCTGGCTCGAGAGATGGGCCGCATGTTGCGCGGCCTGCCCGGCGCGCGAAAGGAACGACAGCAAACTGCCGCAGTCACTCGGCGCTTCAATTTGCGCCAGACCGATGTTGCCAGAGATCACGGTGAGGATGTTGTTCAAGTCATGTGCGATACCGCCGGCGAGTGTGCCTAACGACTCTAGCTTGCCCGTCGTGAGCCGCTCCTCTTCCGTCCGCCTGCGCTCAGTGATGTCGCGAAAGAAGACCGAGACTCCGCCACCACTGGGGTACGCGTGCACTTCAAACCACGTCTTGCCGGCAGCATCGCTCGCCTCGAATTCGACTGCGATGTTGTCGCTCATCACCTTGCGGTAGTTCGTCTCGAAGACCGAACCGGTGATATCCGGAAATTTCTCCCACAGCGTAGCGCCGATCAGATCTTCGCGGCCGCGGTCGAGCAACACCTCCGCTTCGGCATTCAGGTATGTGAATCTCCAGTCGCTATCGACAGCGAAGAATCCGTCCGTCGTATTCTCGAGGATGTTCTTCATTGTCTGCGCGGATTCCTGGAGGGCTGCGCGCGCGTGGTTACGTTCCGAGAGATCACGGATCTGCCGCTCGGCGACGGAGAGGCGGACGTTCAGCAACCCGAGGTCGAGGGGCTTCGTGAGGTAATCATTCGCGCCCGCTTCGAGCGCCTGCTGGAGGTCTTCCGTGTCAGCGCGCGCGGTCACGAGCAGGATGAACATTTCATCGCCGCGAGGGTGCGCACGCAGTTGCTGGCATAGCTCTACTCCGCTCTTCCCGGGCAACATCCAGTCAAGGATCAAGAACGGAAAAGTCTGCCTAGCCAGCACCGCTTCCGCTTCCTCTGCACTGCCGACCGCCACGACCTCGTGGCCACGTCTCTCGATCAACCGCTGCAGGTTCCGGCGGCTGTCTGCGTGGTCTTCAACGAGCAAAATCTTCATACTTAGGAAGGCGCCGCCCGGAATTTAAGCCCAGTGGCGCCGCGTTTTAAAGAGCAGGATGGCTGCCAAATCCGTCCACGTTTCCTTTTGCCGGCCGAGGTTTGGAAACGGCGTCTCCTTGCCAGAGGCTACGAGCGGCTGCTGTGCCTAGACGCCTGTTGCGTTGCGAGCACCCTCTGCTA
>DATHXZ010000420.1:0-1925 GCA_035459405.1 Chthoniobacterales bacterium | reverse complement strand
CTGCTCGGCTGCAGTCCGGAAGCCGGCGCCGTCTACACGCTCCTGACGGCGGTCGCCGAGTTTTTCTACCACTGGAATGTCCGCACACCACACTGGCTCGGCTTCATCGTGCAACGGCCGGAATCGCATCGCGTGCATCATCAGTATCAGCATCACACGAACAACTTCGCGGATCTGCCGATCTGGGACTGGGTGTTCGGGACGCTGCGGAATCCGCGCACTCGAATCGGTGGCCGCTGCGGCTTCGATGCGTGGCGGGAGGAACGGTTCGAAGACATGCTGGCGTTTCGGGATGTGCACAGCGCGGTGGCGGAAAGCCGGGCGCCGCTCCAGCTGCTGCCGACATGCATCGGCTGCTCGAAACGATGGGCGTGCTCCGCCGCGAAGGAGGCAGCATGAGTTCCGCGACGCGGCGAAACGTAGCGGCGCTCGCGGTTCTGGTGATCGGCTTGCTGCAAATGGCAGGGGAGGCATGCGGCAGCCGGACATTGAAGGGTCTTGGCGCAGCGACGGTAGCAGCGCCGTCTCCGAAGGTGTTTTGTGATGTCACGGGGCTGGAGGCATTCGCGTCCACTTTCACGCTGAGCGGTGAAACGCGCGGCGGCGTCGTGTTTGAGGCGCGGATTACGCCTGAGCTGTACGCGCACCTGACGGGGCCGTATAATCGCCGCAATGCGTACGGTGCAGCGCTCTCGTTTGCGCCGCGGCTGCCCGAACCGATGTGGCGTTCCGTTGCGCAATATGGTCTGCGCAAAGACGGACCGCTTCGCCGCGAGATCAAGCTGCCGGACGACATCGCGCGCGTGCGCATTCGGATCGAGACGCAGACACGCGGGCGTGACGACGTGTGGGAGTTCGACGTGCCACTCGAATGAAGGCGACCATCACTCCGCAGCAATTCGCCATCTTCCGGATCGCGTTCGGCATCTATCTCACGCTACACTTTATCGATCTGGTGCCTTACTCGGCCGAGCTGTTCAGCCGCGCGGGGATGCTGGGCGATGCGCGATCGAACTTCACTTACGGCCTGCTGCCGAACCCTCTCGAGCACTGGGACTCGCCGCGGTTTGTGACGGCTTTCCTCGCTGCGCTGGCGCTACTCTCAGCTGCATTCACGGTGGGGTTCTGCCGCGGATACGCAGCGTTTGCGATCTGGTTTGGATGGGCGTGCCTCTTCAACCGCAACAATCTCATCAGCAACCCGTCGCTTCCCTACGTCGGGATGCTGCTGTTGCTGACGATCATTGTGCCGCACGGAGAGCCGTGGAGCGTCCGGCGTGAGGATCCAAACTGGCTTTTTCCAGCTGGCGCGTACTGGGTCGCCTGGGCACTACTCGCGCTGGGCTACACCTTCAGCGGCTGGACGAAGCTCCAGAGCCCCAGCTGGATCGATGGCAGCGCGCTCGAGCACGTGTTGAACAATCCGCTCGCGCGCCCCGGATTCGCCCGCGACACGCTGCTCGGCTTTCCAAGCCTGCTGCAACTACTCACATGGGGAACGCTCGCGCTCGAGCTGCTCTTCCTGCCGCTGAGCCTACATCGCATTGCCCATCCCGTAGTTTGGTCGGCGATGTGTTTCCTGCACGTCGGCATTTTGTTGCTCGTCGATTTTGCCGATCTCAGCCTCGGCATGTTGGCTGTGCATCTGTTCACCTTCGACACGAAGTGGATAAGCTTCAGGTGCATGGTTCGGGAACGGGAGCGTCTATTGCTGGAGGTGGCACGATGAAGCGGCGCCGCATGACAATGCTTCTCGTAGCGGTCGTCATTTATGCCGGAGCCGTCAGCTTCGTGCCGGTGCTCGACAAGCTCGTTCTCTTCCCGAGCACGCGAGCCATCGACAGCCGCGGCGCAGTGCGCAAAGTCGTCAACTACGACGGCGGCGAACTGGAGATGTGGACCGCCGCATCGCGAGCTGCGCAGGA
>DATHXZ010000419.1:0-3352 GCA_035459405.1 Chthoniobacterales bacterium | reverse complement strand
GCCGGGGCCGAGCAGGACCGCCGACACGGTGGCCACGGGGATGCGGCAGAGCAATCCATCGGCGCCGATCCACTTTACGCTCGAGTCATCCACCTCCAGCCGGCCGTGCTCGAGATAGATCGGGGTCCAGCGCTCCTTCGCGGGCGCGAGTGTCTCGAGTGGCGGACGTTCGAAGAGCGGCATGTCTTTACTTCCGCCGCACGTGCCGCATGCGGCGCGGCGCGTGCCGTTCCCCAATCGGCGCACCGAAGGCAACGGGCGTGTCCTGCAGCCATTCGGCATCGAGCCCTTCAGCGTCTAGGCCTTCGATGACGTGATCGAATGACTCGAGCGAACGATCCTCCGGTAATCCAACGCGGGTGAGCAGAACGCGTAGAGCGGCCGTGCAATCATCCGCTACGCCAATCAGGATGGGACTGGCCGGCAGGCAGCATTTACGACCGAACCAGACGCCCCATTTCGGGTCGCGGAGCTTCGCCGCGATTTCGTCGAGAAAGCCGCGGTCGCCTTCCAGCAGAACGCCGAAGCGAGCATCGAGCAGGTAGTGGCGTTCGCTCAGCACAGTCTCGAGCGTTGCTCCGCTGGCGGCGCGCGGCTTCTTCATCCATTCGGCATCTTTATCGTAACCGCCACCGATGGTGTGGTAATCACTCAGCCGCAGCATCGGGAGCGGCTCGCCCGCTCGTTGCTTCGGCAGAAAGAGCGTGGTCAGAGCAAGGCTGGCGAGCCGCGCGATTTCGGCGCGTTCCTCCGCGCCGTACTTGTTGACGCCAATCGCCGCGGCGAGCAAGCCGACAATGCCGCTTTTCGTCGGATGCAGCGCGGTGGTGCGACGAGTGAAGCGCGAGGTGAACCCCCAGCTCTGCATTGGCCCATCGAGCAGCAGCGCGAGACAGGCGTTATCCGACATGGGCGGTGAGCTTTTCGATGAGCTGCGCCAGCGGCTCGTCTGGAACGACGACTTCGGTGGTGGTGGCGATGCCCCAGGTCGTCTTTATGTCGGAATGGTAACGCTCAAGCGCCGCGCGCGAAGCAGCCACCAGTCCGGCGCCGCGCACCGGATCTTCGAAGGCGTTGATCAGCTGCATCGGCTGCCCGGCTTCCTTGTAGATGCCCAGCACGTAGGAGGGCGGAACGCTGGCGTTCATCGAATTCTTTCGTGCGCCGGGCACGGCCATGACCGTGGCCCTGACGAATGCGCCGGCTACCTGCTTGCGATCCTGGGGCGTGAGCTTGCCGAGGTGTTCTGGATCGGCGAGCAAGTCGAGGTTCACTGCCGCGTAACGGTAATAGACCGCGGAGTTGAACTCGAGGGTGCCGATCATGCCCGCGCCGGCATCCTCGGTGGCAGGCTTCCGATCATCGACGGCGGAGAAGAAGTCGAGGTCGTTCTCCGTCTTGTGGGTCGAGAGTGCGTGGCTAAACATGGCCGCGCCCTCCAAAGTCAACGACGGCATTGAGGCAGCCATGCGTCCGAAGAGCGCAATGTCCGCCGCATCCATCAGCCCAGCGTCGCGCGCGAACTGATCGAGCTTCTTCTCGTATTCTTTCGACTTGGGATTGCTTTGCACGAGCGAGGCCACTTTCGCGGCGATTCCGTCGATCTCTGCCGGTGCGAGGAAAGTGAGCGTACCGACCTGCGGCACGTCGTCTTCTTTCACGGATTTGGCGTCGAGCTTGGCGAGCTTGTCCGCGATGTTCGTGGCGTGTTCGCGTGCCGCGCTCGGCTCAAGGCCGTGCTTGGCGAGCGCATCGGTCAATGGCTGAACGATCAGCTTGGTCCGGTGGCCGCCGAAGCGGGCTTCCGGCAGATTGGCCTGTGCATACTCGCGGATGGCGCGCTTGAGGCATTGGCTGGAGAGCCGCGCGCGTGGGACTCCGCCGAAGGTGGCGGATTTCGGGGCCCCCACGTCGTCGCGATTCAGGCACGAGACGGGGAAGGATTGCAGGATGTGGAGTTCGATGAGTTTCATGGAGTTATGTGGTTGGTGTTGAGCGTTGAGGAATAAAAAGCAGCGGACTAATCTTCCGGAGTGAGCACGATCGAAGAAATCGAAGCGGCAATCGCGGGATTACCGAGAGAAGAATTCTGGAAACTGACTGACCGCCTGATCGCGCGTCGGGAAGACGAGTGGGATCGCCAGATGGATGAAGATTCGGCCTCCGGCAAACTCGATTTCCTGTTCGACGAGGCGGACGCCGAGCGGCAGGCGGGAACACTGAAGGAGTGGCCGACGAAGGAGGTTTGAAGTCGCGCACGACCGCGCGTTCTGGCGGCTTTTCGGGGAGCTGCCGAAATCGATTCAGCGGCTGGCGGAGAAGAATTTCAGGCTGTGGATGGAAAATCCGCACCATGCTTCGCTGAATCTCAAGGAGCTGCGCGGACGAGCCGGTCGTGTTTCGGTCCGAGTGGGAGATCATTATCGGGCCGTTGGGCGATGGACTGCCGACGGCGTCGAGTGGGTGTGGATTGGCACGCACGAGGATTACAATAAGCTGCTAAGACGCTGAGAGCGGAGCGAGCGCGAGCAGCCCGAAGCCAAACGCCTTCGCGCTGCCGATCCCGTTCGTGAACGTGCTGCGGAAAGCCGCCGGGTCGGTGACCTTGAGCTGGCCTTGGAACTCGACCGCGTAATGGACGCCGTGTGCCCCATTTTTCTCGAAATAACTGCGTGGCCGCGGAATCGTGCGGAGCGTCTTGTCGGGGTCCGTTACATCAAAACCGCCGCTCGTACCTTTGCGCTGAATCCATGCGATCAACTCTTCGCGCTTTGTAATCGGCAGGCGGCGGCCGTTCTTCGTGCGCGCGCCCTCTTTGTCACCGCGCACCTTGCGGGTCGGGTTCGCCAGCAGGCTGAAACGGAATCCTCCTGCGCTGAAGAAGTCGTCGGGGATGGGTTTGGTTTGGAAGCAATCAGTGGGGCACCAGTCGGGCTTCGTCGGCGCTGTCGGTGAGACAATGAGGAGGCGATAGCCCTCGTCAGTTTCATCCACGCGCGAGAGAAAGTCGCGCCGCTGCCCGTTGCGTCCTTGAAACGCCTGCCACGTGCGCTGATGCCAGTCGTAACTGTCGCGGATGTGGAGCAGGCGAACAGCTCGCTCGTAATCGACCATGATCTGCGTGAGGTAGCTCATGACGCCGGCACTTCAGGAGTTTGCGTCTGTTCGTCGCGCCACGCGGGCCAGAAACCCGTCGCCCAACGTACCCGGATGCTCTCTTTGGACTCATCCCAGTAAGCCAGATCATTGAAGAGCCGCTCGTAATTCACGCCCACGCCTTTCGCTGCGGCGAAGCGAATCCAGGCTTTAAGCTGGCCGGCCACATCCTCGGCCGAATCGCACGCCAGCAGCC
>DATHXZ010000418.1:0-4410 GCA_035459405.1 Chthoniobacterales bacterium | reverse complement strand
CCCCGTGCAACGAACGATCCGTTCGCCGACCTGAAGGGACATTTTCCAATCCTCGCACAGGGGCCGGACGACGTGACCAAGCATTGGCAGCGCAGTGTCGTCCGGCTCGCGTCGCGCGAGCGCTACCAGCTTCTTGGGTCTGAGGAGACCGAGCGTGTCCTGGCACAAATTCTTCGCGTCGAGATCCACGAGCCGCGCAAGAAGACAGCGGTCTACGCGCTCGAGGAGTTTCAGCAGTTTGTTCGCCTGCCGGCGCGAAAGCCGGGATTGCAGAATCTGCGCCACAACATCCTGACCCTCTCTGCACGTGCGAACCCGCTCTACCAGCCGGTGCTCGCTGAATACGAGCAGATCGCTACGCAGCTGGTCCGCGGCAAGACGAAGCACATCGTCGAGCGGCTCGCGCGGGCGCGCGGAACTCGTGAACACATCCAACGCGAAATGAGCGCGATCGGCGACTACATGAACTGGTTCGAGGCGACACAATCGCAGAAGCAAAGCGGCATTTTCGCGGAGTACATGAAAGCGGCGGAACTTGCGCAGGAGCGCCAGCCGCGAAGACGCGACCCGATATCAGTTTACCTCGACTCGCTCGAAGCGCAGATGCAAAACTGACGCGATGCATCAGCCGCTCGCGAAGACGATCGATTACATAGAAATGCCGTCGCGCGATCCATCGCAGACGCGACAGTTCTTCACGCAATTGTTCGGCTGGAGCTTCGAAGACTACGGGCCGGATTATATCGCGTTCGACGACGGGCGGATGACCGGCGGGTTCTTCAGAGCGGAGAATGCATGGCAGGATGCGGCTTCATGCCCTCTGGTGGTCTTCTACGCGTCCGATCTGCCAGCGACGCAAGACGAGGTCAAGCGGCTCGGAGGCAGGATCACGCGCGACATCTTCGAGTTTCCGGGCGGATTCCGGTTCCACTTCCAGGCGCCGGGTTCCGGCGAGTTCGCTGTCTGGTGCGAGAAGAAGTGAGGCATCCGATCTCGACCCTCGTGCGATAGTTGCCGGAAAGAACGTTGCTGCGTATCATAGCCGGCGCTCCTCACCGGGCGTAGAAATTCATGCAGAAGATAGGATTCGCTGAAGCCCTTGATTCGATCGTCGCGAGCGATTCCCGCTATCACCGGGACGCGTACGTTTTCCTCCGCGACTCGCTCGACTACACGACGAAGCAGCAGAAAAAGATCAAAGGTGCGCCGGTGCGGCATGTCGCCGGACCGGAGCTGCTCGACGGCGTGCGCCAGTACGCGCTGAAGGAATTCGGGCCGATGGTGGTGACGGTGCTGTCCTACTGGGGCATCCGAAACACCGAGGACATCGGTTACATGGTGTTCAACCTCATCGGCGCCGGCATTTTCGGGAAGACGGACGAGGATTCCATCGAGGACTTCAAAGGCGTCTACGACTTCCACGAAGTCTTCGTGAAGCCGTTCGAGCCTCAGCGGCCGCTCCTGACAAAGTTGCCACCGGGCCTGCCTGCGCCGAAACTCTCCTGACGCCGTCGCGCATCTCCGCGCGAGCGTTTGTGAACATGCACGATACCGCCCGCCTCAACGCCGGAGCTCCCGCCAGTTCCGCCGCGATCACGTTCCCGCCCACGTCGGCCGAGAAGTGGATCCTGCCGAATGGCGTCACCGTTATCGTGCAGGAAGATCACAGCGCGCCGGTCGCGAGCGTGCAGGCCTGGTGCGGCACCGGCAGCATCGATGAAGACCAGCATCTCGGGGCGGGGCTGTCGCACATCCTCGAGCACATGTTGTTCAAAGGGACGAAGACGCGCCCCGCGAACGCCATCGCGCAGGCAGTGCAGGACGTCGGCGGATATATCAACGCCTACACATCCTTCGATCGCACCGTCTATTGGATTGACGTGCCGAAGGCGGGGGTGAGCGCCGCGTTCGACGTCCTTTCCGACGCGATGATGAATTCCACTCTGCCGGCTGAGGAATACGCAAGGGAGCAGGAAGTCATCCGGCGCGAGTTCGCGATGGGCTTCGACGATCCCGATCGGATGGCCGGTCAGCTGCTCTTCGCCACGGCATACCAGCGTCATCCGTATCGGCTGCCGGTCATCGGTCTGCTCGATGTCTTCAATCAGCTCACGCAGGAGCAGGTGATGGCGTACTACAAGGCGCGTTACGTGCCGAACAACATCACATTTGTTGTCGTTGGCGACGTGGACGCGCGACAGGTACACGACGAGCTCGCGAGCCTTTTTAAGGATCACCCGGCGAAGTCGCTCAAGCCGGTATTCATTCCTGAAGAGCCGCCGCAACTCGGCACGCGCGAGATGCATCAGGAGTTCGAGACGGAACTCACCCGGCTGTCGCTGGCATGGCACATTCCGGAGATCAACCACCCCGACGTGCCCGCGCTCGATCTGCTTTCGACGATTGTCGGCGATGGCCGCAGCTCGCGACTTTATCGCCACGTGCGTGAAGAGGCAGGGCTCGCGTTCGGGGTTTCAGCTTACTCCTACACTCCGGGGCAGCCGGGGATTCTCGGGATCGACGCGACGACCGAACCCGCGAAGCGCGACGCAACGCGCCAGTTGATTCTGGAGATCGTGCGCGAAATCCAGGAGAGCGGCGTCATAAGCGACGAGCTCGCGAAGGCCAAGAAGATCTCGCTTAGCCATCATTTGGCGTCGCTTACCACGATGCGCGGCCAGGCGTCCGATCTCGGCTCGAACTGGTTCCTGACACGAAATCTGAATTTCACGCGCGATTATCTGGCGGCGGCGCAGGCGGTCACCAGCGAGGACATTCGCCGCGTCGCCGAGAAATATCTCACGCCCGATAACCTCACGGTCATTTCGCTCAATCCGAAACGCGCGGTGAACGCGAAGGCCGAAAGTGCGGCGCGCACAGTTGCCAGTGAGATTCAGAAGATCGAGCTCTCGAATGGCCTCCGCATCCTCGTTCGCGAAGATGCGCGGCTGCCGCTGATCTCTATGACGGCTGTGTTCCGCGGCGGATTGCTGGCGGAGACGCGGCAGAACAACGGCATCACCAGCCTGATGTCGAAGACGCTGTTGAAGGGCACAAAAACGCGCACGGCCGAGCAGATCGCCGACACGATCGAAGCCGTCGGTGGCCACATTGGCAGCGACTCGGGTAATAACAGCTTCAGCGTGTCGGTAGACATCACCGAACCCGACCTGAAACTCGGCATCGACCTCCTTTCAGACGTTCTGCTGAACGCGACCATGCCCGAAAAGGCGGTCGGGCGGGAGAGGGAAGTCCAGCTTGCGGCGATCCAGGACGAGGAGGAGCACCTCACCGCCGTCGCGCGGAACATCCTGCGCGAGGCGCTTTTCACGGAGCATCCATATGCGTTGCGCGGCAAGGGGTCGACCGAATCTGTCGCGAAGCTGACGCAGAAGGATCTTCTCGAATTCCGCGACCGCTACCTCGTTGCGCGCAACGGCGTCATCTCCGTTTTCGGCAATGTGAAAGCGGACGACGTGAAGGTCGCGTTCGAGCAGGCGCTGGCGACGATGAAACCCGGCGCGATCGCGCTCGCTGACGTGAAGCCAAGCAAAGCGATCCGCAAGAACGTTGAGGTCGAGAGCCTGAAAGAAAAAGCACAGGGCGTTTTGATGGTTGGTTTTCGCGGCGCGGATCTCTTCAGCGCGGATCGTTACGCGCTTGAGCTGATCGACGAGGCGAGCAGCGATCTCGGTTCGCGCTTCTTCGTGCGTATCCGCGAGGAGATGGGCCTTGCGTACTTCGTCGGCTCCACGCAGATGCAAGGCCTCGTGCCCGGACTGTTTGCATTCTACCTCGGCACCGACCCCCAGAAGCTCCCCGCGGTCAAGGCGGCGCTGCTGGACGAGATAGGCAAGCTCGCAGCCGACGGTCTCACCCCGGAGGAACTGCAGCGCGCGAAGAAGAAGCTGATCGGCCAGCAACAGATCGCGAATCAGAGCAACGACTCGTTAGGCTATCTGGCGGCGCTCGATGAGCTCTACGGTCTCGGCTTCAACCACTACAAGAAGCTCGAGCAGGAGATCGAGGCCGTGACCCTCGCGGACGTGAAGCGCGTCGCGGCGAAATATTTTCAACAGCAGCCGTACGTCGTCGCGACCGTGCGGCCGTCCGACAAAACGCGACAGTCAAAGAGGAAGTAAGCCATGGCCGAAGTCCAGACCAGCACCCAGACAGGCGAGATGACGCAGCGCTTCATCGAATTCGTGATGATGCAGGCGCAGAATGCAGCGTTATTCCTCGGGCAGATCCCAAACCCGCAGACTGGACAGGGCGAAGTGAACCTCGAGGTTGCGCGCATGTTCATCGATCAGCTTGCCATGATACAGGAGAAGACACGCGGCAATCTCTCGAGCGAAGAACAGACCGTGCTCCGCAACACGCTCTCGAATCTGCAGATGGTGTTTGTGG
>DATHXZ010000417.1:0-2923 GCA_035459405.1 Chthoniobacterales bacterium | reverse complement strand
CCGAGGATTCCTGCTTTGCCTGCGGTTCCGGGACGGAAGGCACGTTGGTCGGACTGATGAATTCTTCCTGTGGCGCGTCGGTCGTCGCCGCTGTTACCTTCTTCTCGCGTTCAGTCTCTTCGTCTTTGGCCATCGTACAGCTGAATCGCGTGCCGCGGTCTCGACGGTTGCAGGGACGGCGCCGCTTGATATTGATGAGGACCTTATTCGTCAGCGGAAAGCAAACAGAAACATGACAACGATTTGGGTGCGCGAAGTATTCATAGCCGGGCTGGCGCTGCTTGGTACCGGCACCCGCGGTGAAGCGCAGGAACGTTCAGCAATCGTCTGGTTTCCCTGAACGGCAAGCGCGCAGCCGCTCGGCGATAACCCGGTCAAAGACGCGAAGTACATCACCCTCTATTACTCCGGCGGCTGGTACCGTCCTTGTCGTGCATTCACGCCAGAGCTCGTGAGGTTCTACAACGAGAACAAAGGCGAAATCCTCGGCTTTGAAGTCGTCTTCATGAGCCAGGACAGATCCGAGCCGGAGATGGAAAAGTACATGGTCGAGATGTCGATGCCCTGGCCGCCCCGAGATACACCGCCGTGCGCACAAACAGCAGCCTGATGAAATACGCCGTACATGGCATTCCATGCCTCGTGCTTCTGAACGACAAAGGCGAGATCCTCTCGCACAGTTGCGATGGGCCGAAGTATCTCGGCCCAGGCAAAGTGATGGGTGATATGGCGAAACTCGCTTCCGGCGGGGTGGCGCCAGCGGTAGCAGCAGCTCCGGCCGCTGCTTCCACTGCGCCACCAGCAGGCTCCCCCGCCAGGAGCAACACGCCGGATGCGAAGTCGCCGAGCGGCACGAACTGGGACGAAGTCTTCAAGAAGGAGGCCTAAAGCGCTGAAGATCGTGTCGTCGGCCGCGGGACGTTTCTGCCAGAGAGGCGCAACCACCACCGCAGCCACGATAGGTATATCGTGGCCGGCAACCGTGGGAGAGGCATACAGACCGATATGTTCATCTGCGATCAATGCGGGAACCGCCAGCGTCTCCCGAAGGCACAGCGCCACTGGTGCGAGCTCTGCACGCATGGCTCACCAGTCGAGATGCGGCTCACCCGCGGCAAGCTGCACCGGCCGTCTACTGCCACGTCGCATCTGCCACCGATGAAATCGGCGGGCGGGTAGGCGCTCACGCCCGGCGGGGTATTCTTCGTCATGCGCGGAAATCTCGCGATCGTCCGGCGGCTCGCACTCCTCGTCGGAGCATGTGTGCTGATGAAGGAGCCGGCTATCGCGCAGCCGGACGTGAAGTGGGAGCGGCCGATCGAAATCGCGTCCGGCCCCGGCAACCGCGGAGAGTGGCGGCAGAACGAGTCTGATTGGGATTACGTCGACGATCCAGCCGTTGCACTTCAGCCGAATGGCGGGGCGGCCGTCGCCTGGGTGGATCAACGCCGCAAGGATGTGCTCTTCCAGATCTATGGTCGTGACGGCAACCCGCGGATGCGTGAACCGGTGAACGTCTCGCGCAATCCGACGATGTTTTCGTGGTTGCCGCGCATCGCGCTCGCGCCCGATCGGCCTAACGACATCTACATCCTCTGGCAGGAGATCGTCTTCTCCGGCGGGTCACACGGCGGCGATATCTTCTTCGCGCGGTCGCAGGACGGCGGCGCGACGTTCAGCGAGCCGGTGAACCTTTCAAGCTCGAAAGGTGGCGACGGCAAAGGGCGGACGACCGCAGCAGAGTGGGACAACGGCAGCCTCGACATCGCGGTGGCGGCGGACGGGAAGATCTACGCCGCGTGGACAGAATATCACGGTCCGCTCTGGTTCAGCCGGTCGGATGATCTCGGCGCGAGGTTTTCTAAGCCGATGCGCGTAACAGGAGACGAGAAGCAACCGGCGCGTGCTCCCGCACTTGCAGTTGGCCCCAGCGGATCTGTCTACCTCGCATGGACGGATGGCGAAAATGTTCGTGCCGATATTCGCGTCGCGAAAGCCGATGACGGGCGGACGTTCAGCGAGCCGACCGTCGTGGCGCAGACTAGCAGCTACTCGGACGCGCCGAAGCTCGCCGTCGACGAGCGAGGCATCACTCACCTGGCTTTCACCGAGCGTTCGCCCAATTGGAGCCGCGCGGCGGTCCATTATGCGCGCTCTACTGACGGCGCGCAGAGTTTCTCGGCGCCGCAGCAGCTCTCGACCGGACTCGCCGCGTATCCATCCCTGCGCGTGGACGCGCGAGGCAATCTCTATTGCTCGTGGGAGTCGTACCGCGACGAGCGCAGCGGCGGGCGAGGTTTGGGATTCAGTACCTCGCGTGATGGCGGTCGCACGTTCAGCAAACCTGCCTCCATCCCCGGCAGCAGCGATCCTGACGGCGGCGTGAATGGCAGCAACCAGGGCAAACTGATGCGCAAACTCGCGGTCGGCAGCGATGGCCAACTCGCGGTCGTTAACAGCAGCCTCAAACAAGGACAGAGCAGTCGGGTCTGGTTGATGCGCGGCGAATGACGTAAGTCATACGTCCGATGCCTGACGACCCGACTCCCAGTCCGCAAGTCACGCTTTGGCAAACTGCCGCGCGATGGGTGATCGCTGCGCTTGCGGCCGGTGTGCTCGGAATCGCGATCTGGGCCTCGATCCCGCGCAATCTCGATCTGCCGTGGACCTCGATCCGTCTGGCGCCGGCATTTGCGCTGGCCAAACGCTTGCCACTCTACTCCACGCCCGAGCAGCCGCCGTGGGTGATGGTCGGCTATGGGCCGCTTTACCCGGTCGGCTATCTGCCGGCCGTTTTGGCGGAGCACCCGATTAGCGCGGTCACGGTGGCCACCTTGCTCGTGCACCTTTACGTACTCGCGCCTGCCGCTCTGCTATGCTCCGCGTTCACTCGCCGGCTGAAACGCGACAACAGCGGACAGCC
>DATHXZ010000416.1:0-1953 GCA_035459405.1 Chthoniobacterales bacterium | reverse complement strand
GACTGGCTGGCAAACCGGCTTCCTCCCCGAGGGCACGCCCGAACCGCCTCCGGGCCAGGGCGCGTCAACAGACGTGGGCGTCATCACGGGCGACTATTTCGCGACGATCGGCACGCCGCTCCTGCGTGGCCGGACATTTGGGCCTAACGATACGAAGGACGCGCCGCCGGTCATGATCATCGACCAGACAATAGCCGAGCGTTGGTTCCCAAATCAGGACCCGCTAGGCAAACGAATCCGCATCGACAATAACGTCTGGCGAACGGTAGTCGGCGTCGTGCCGCGCCTGAAGGCTTACGGCTTCAACGATGCCGTGCCGCTCCCGCAGTCGTATTTCCCGTCCGCGCAGGTGGCGCAAAACGCGCTGACCATTCTCCTGCGCACGAACCTTCCGCCGCAAACGCTGGACCGGCCGCTGCGGCAGATCGTCGCTTCACTCGATCCCGCGCAGCCGATCTTCGGTGTTCGCACCATGCAGGAGCGCGTCGAGGAAACGTGGGCGGCACCGCGCCTGATGACGTTCCTGCTTACCATGTTTGCCGGGCTCGCGCTCGTGCTTGCGGTTGTCGGTCTCTACGGTGTGATGGCCTACAACGGCGTTCGCCGGATGCGTGAGATCGGCGTGCGTCTCGCGCTCGGCGCGCGCCGCCGCCAGATCATCTCGATGTTGCTTACGCAGGGCATGCGCCTGCTGGCGATCGGGCTGGTCGTCGGCTTCATCGGTGCCCTCGCCACGTCACGCGTGCTGCGCAGCATGCTCTTCGAAGTCAGCGCGACCGATCCGCTCGTGTATGTCGCCGTGAGCCTCGTGCTCGGGCTTGCGGCGGCAGTCGCCTGCTGGATTCCGGCCCGCCGCGCATCGCGTGTCGACCCGATCATCACTCTCCGCGCCGAATGACCATAACCACGCGCAGTTGCAACTCTGGGGAGCACGGGATGTCATCCCGTGGTTCGCCAAAGTCTTTGGCGAACACCGTGTGGCGCTGCTGCACAGCTCGCACGCGAAGTGCGCGGTCGCCGTCGCCACCAGTGCCGGAAAGACTTTCCGGCGCCACGGGTTAACAACCCGTGCTCCCCGGAACTCCCGCTGCGCCTAACGACCCATGAACGACCTCCGTTTCGCATTTCGCCAGCTCCGCAAAACGCCGGGCTTCACCATCGTCGCGATCCTGACGCTCGCACTCGGCATCGGGGCGAACACCGCGATCTTCAGCGTCGTGCATGCGGTGCTGCTCGCGCCGTTGCCGTTCCCCGACTCCGACCAGCTCGTCACGATCCAGTCGCAGAACGTGAAGCAGAATCTGCAGGGGCAGGGCTTCGCGCCGGCGGGGTTCCGGGAGTTCGAGAAGCAGTCCAGTTCGTTCGAAGCCGTCGCGGGCGGCCGCTACAATTACGTGAACCTGACGCGCATCGATAAGCCGACGCAGCTCACCGACGGCATCGTCACGCATCGCTACTTCGATGTGCTCGGAGTCAAGCCGCTGATCGGGCGCACCTTCACGGCGGAAGACGCCGTCGGCGGCGCGAAGCCGACGGTTGTCCTCACCTACAAGCTCTGGCAGTCGCACTTCGGCGGGCGCGTCGGGCTCGTTGGCGAAGAAATCATGCTCGATGACGTGCCGCACACGGTCATCGGCGTGATGCCGCGCGACTTCAAGGAGCCCTACAACATCGCGACCTGCTTCCGCGTGTTTCCTGCGGAAGGCGGCGAAAACCTGACGAACAACGCGCGCTTCTGGGCGGTCACCGGTCGCCTCAAATCTGACGCGCCGCTCGACACTGTGAAGGCCGAGCTGGCGACAATCGCCGGCCGCTTCGCGCAGGCCGATCCGCGCTTCTATAAAGATTGGGCGTTCGTCGTTCGGCCGCTCCGCGAGTCGGTCGTCGGCAACTACAACAGCGGCCTGCTGCTCGTCATCGGCGCGGCTTTGCTGGTGCTGCTGATTACGTGCG
>DATHXZ010000415.1:0-1992 GCA_035459405.1 Chthoniobacterales bacterium | reverse complement strand
GCAGCAGGGGTGCGCGACCATTTCTCGAACGCCTTCTCGGCCGCCGCGACCGCCAGCTCGACGTCACGCGCATCGCTGTCCGGGACCTGCGAGTACGGCTTGCCGGTCGCCGGTTCGATGTTGTCGAGATACGCGCCGCCGACCGGCGCGACGTAGCAGCCGTCAATGAAGTTGCGGATCGGCGGTGATTCGGTCGACACGGCGTTCGCCGGACTGCCCGGCTTTACACGTTTGTCTTCGCTTGCTTGTGGCGCAAGTTGCCAGCTTCGTCACCAGCGGAATGCAAATCTTCGACATCTCGCGCACGCTTTCCGCCGATCTCCCGCCTTGGCCCGGCGACGTTGCCTTTCGGTATCAAGTGAATGGCAGAATCGCGGAGGGGTCGAGCGTGAACGTCGGCTCGACCGAGATGAGCCTGCACAACGGCACGCATGCCGACGCTAAGTTCCATTTCGCAGATGACGGCTGGACGATCGAGCAGGCGAAGTTGGAGACGTACTTCGGACCGGCGGTGGTCGTCGATCTGAGCAGCCAGTATAGCGGCGCGCCGCAGAATGGCCGGTGGCCGCAGGTGCAGGTTGCGCATCTCGAAGACGCGACTGACGATCTGCGCGCGACCGGCCGGCTACTGCTCAAAACCGCCGTCTGGCGCGACGCGAAGATTTTCCCCGATCCGATTCCAACCGTCGCGGGCGGCGTGCCGAAGTGGCTGCAGTCATTAGGCGTGAAGCTGCTCGGCCTCGACGTTCCATCGGTCGACGAAATCGATGCTAAGCAGCTTGTGAATCACCACGCTATCGGCGCGGCGGGAATCAGCATTGTCGAATCGCTCGACCTCACTGCGGTGTCGGCGGGTCGCTACAACTTCGTCGCGCTGCCTTTAAAGATAGCCGGCGGCGACGGTTCGCCACTGCGCGCGATTCTCTGGCGCGATTAGATGATGAACTGCAGCCGGCCATTGTAGGACGTCTGTGTCAGACGCCACGCTCAGCGGCGTTTCACAGAAACGCCCTACAAATCTGCTCGAGCGCAGGAGCACCTTCTGGGCGGTTGCTGCCCTGGTCGCGGTGCTGTTCGCGGCCACGAACCTGCCGTGGCAGCTCGACGACTACGATCAGGCAAAGCAGGCGTTCACCTCGTTCGAGATGGTGAATGAAGGACACTGGCTTTATCAGCACACGCCGACGCAGAAGATCGCGACGAAGCCGCCGCTCGTCGGCTGGGTTTCAGCTGCGATCTATGCAGTTTCGCGCTCGTGGGAAGCCGCGTGGCGTATGCCGTCGTACGCCGCCGCGGCCCTGCTGTTGTTCGCCCTCGCACGCGCGGCGTGGCGCACCTACGGCATGGCTGCTGGAGTGATCGCTTTCGCCGCGTTCGGATTGAATCTGCTATCGCCGCGCCTCGCGACACTCGTCCGCACCGACATGCCGCTCGCGCTGGTGACGTTTCTGCTCGGCGGGATCATCTGGCGAAAGATCAGGACGGGCGAGCGCTGGAACCGCGGCGATCGTTTTCTGATGTTCGCGTTGCTCACTGCGGCGATGCTCGTGAAGGGGCCAATCATCTACCCGTTTCTGCTGCCCGGCATTGTTGTCTTCGAGCTCACGCGCCGGAGCGACACAGGGCGCATCAGCGCCTGGTGCGGATGGTGGCCGTGGACTGCTTCGCTCGCGGTGTTTCTCGCGTGGGCCGGTGCGGGCATCGCGTGGATGCCTGGCTTTTATGAGGAAGTGGTGGTGAAGGAATTCGCGGGGCGGTTCGGAGAAACCGTGCACCGCCCGCAGCCGCTCTACTTCTACTTCCCGCATCTGCTGTACAAATTCGCGCCGTGGAGCGTGCTGTTGATCGCGATCGCGGTGCTTGCATGGAGGCGCGAGAAGCTCGCATTACGCGAGCGTTGGCAACGCCTCTCGCCAGTGACTGCATGGCTGGTGTGCTGGAGTCTGGGAGGCTTGGTGCTCATGTCGCTGATCCCGTCGAAGCGCGTGGATC
>DATHXZ010000414.1:0-9139 GCA_035459405.1 Chthoniobacterales bacterium | reverse complement strand
GACACAACAACACCGCGGGCGCTGCTCCTTCAACGAACCCCGACAAGTCGCGCCGCCTGTCGCGCTCTTCGGCGCGGCCAAGCAACTGTGAATGACAAACTGGAACAGCTCTGTTCGCTCCGGCCGGCCGTCGTCTTCTCGCCTCGCACAACCGCAGCGCTGGACTCAACCCAGTACTCTGGGAGCCGCGACTGCCGACCGAGCGGCATCGTTAGACTGCTACATCTCGCAACGGGCTTTTCAGTTGCCTGGCTTGCCGTCGGGGACCTTCGGGCCGACCCGGCCGACGCGACCAAATCGGGCAAAGATCGCGGTTCGCAGATCTATCAAAACGTGTTCAAGGCGTCCACCGCGCCGCCATCGGAGAAGAAGGAGGCGAACCCATTGAGCTTCCTCGACGGGAGGTTCGTCTTCGACCTCGAGGCGCGCATCCGCGGCGAAATCCGCGAGAACAACCGTGACTTCGACTCCTCGTTCGATGATCCACTCGATGACAGCTGGCTGCTGTATCGCTTTCGCCTCGGACTCGCGGTGAAGCCGGTCTCTTGGTTGAAGCTTTATGCGCAGACCCAGGATGCGCGCGAGGAGTTCTCCGATCGCCCCGACATCCCGGGCGTCTTCGGTGCCGAAGGCGACGACGTTTTCGACCTGCGGCAGGCGTACGTTGCGCTGGGCGATGCAAAGCTCTTCCCGGTCACTTTGACGCTTGGCCGGCAAGCACTGACATACGGAGACGGCCGCCTCGTTGCAGATGCAAAATGGGTGAACGTAGGCCGCACGTTTGACGCGGCTCGCGTTCGCTTTGAGGCGCGGAAGTACTCGGCTGAAGCGTTCGTCGCACGTCCGGTTCAGATAAAACGGCACGAGTTCAACGACAGCGACGCGGCCGACAATTTCGCCGGCGTGTACGTGTCGAGTACCCTCTTTCCGAAGCAGACCACCGACTTGTACGTTTTCTACCGCGACAAGGATGACAACCAGCCTGATCTCGATCCGACCAATCGCGTGAATCCGAGAGGGACTTGGAACGGCCCCGCTGCGCGTTTCGCCACGATCGGTGCTCGCATCAAATCTCAAGCCGGACAACTGCACGGCTGGGATTACAGCGGCGAACTCGCTTACCAGACCGGCGAGTTGTTTGCCTCTGACAAGAGATCGCGCCGTTTCGATTTGAATGCCGTTGCCCTGCACACTGCTCTCGGCTACACGGCTGACGAGGTGCTCTGGAAGCCGCGCTTCGGAGTCGAGTACAACTACGCTTCCGGTGATCGGAACCCAAGTGATGGGAACTCTGAATCTTTCCAGAACCTCTTCCCGCAGAACCACGACAAGTATGGATTCATCGATCTATTCAGCTGGCGCAACCTGCACGACCTGCGCGCGCAGCTGAACGTGAAGCCGCTCAAACTGCTCGCCCTCCAGTTCGACTATCATTCCTTCTGGTTAGCCGACACACACGATTTCGGGTATCGCGTGAACGGCTTCGCGCCACTGCGCCCGCGAACACCGGACGGGCGAGACGTTCGCACGATCGGCGCGAGGAACTTCGCCGGTCGGGAGATCGATTTTACGATGACGTACCCGGTCAACAAGAACATCACGCTGCAGGCCGGCTACAGCCACTTCTTCGCCGGCGATTATCTGCGTGACACCGGACCTGCCGACGATGCCGATTTTAGCTACATCATGACGACAGTCATTTTCTGATGTGAAGTTCAATGACCACGGTGCGTTCTCGACGCGATCGGCTTCACCGCGCACGCCGGAACGGCGCGGTCGGAGGTATTTGCACAGCCCGAGAAGCTGTGGTCGACAATCGTTGAGCGTCGCGCTCTCGATGCGACGGGCGCTGCGACGACAGGCCTACGCAACTTTCGCCATGACCTGAAATAGGCACTGAGGCGTGCCTTCGCGATCGCAGCGTTCTTTCACCGGCGCTCCGATGACCTCGGTCAGCAAACTCTCGGCAAGTCGGCAGGCTTCGGGATGGTCCTTCACGACTGCCGCCAGTGGGCAGCCATAGCCGCGAACGAAGAGGTCGCCTTTCACCTTCTCGATCCGCGCCATTCCGCCGAGTTCTCCAAGGACTCCGACGCCCCGTTCGATCCGCTCACTCAAGCTCAGTTCGCGCCGCTCCGCTGGTTGCGCCGAGGCGGCGCGGACGCCGACTTCGCGAAGCAGTCGCTCAACCTCTTTGGGTGAAGAATTTTCCTCGAGCACGGTCAGGAGTTGGTTCAGCAACGGTCCATACGACTTTGGAAACAGATGCTCCGTCGCGGGCGTGAGCTCGTAGACCACGTGCGGCTTGCGAAGGCCTGGCCGATGCCCGCTCGCGCGGACGAGACCGTCGCGTTCCAGGCTCACCAGATGAGCGCGCACAGCGTTGTCGGTCAGGCCCAAGCCTTCAGCAAGATCGTTCACGGTACGCTGGCCTGTGCGCAGCAGGGTGATCAGCTTGCCTCGAGTGCTGGCAAGAAAGCGTTCACTCCATGGCGTCGTGGGCTTCATCGAATCTGGTCAGCACGCGCGTCGTTGAAGCACAGGGTCAGGCACAGCAGGGAGAATCAGCCTGAATCGGCGGACACGGGACGGTCCCATAGCTGCAGAAGACACAACAATCTCCGGCCTTCGGCTTCAGAAACGCGCGGCAGCTCGGGCATTCGTAGAAAAACAAGCATGCGTTTGTGGGCATCGTCTCCTCAGTCCTATGACCGCACTCTGGACAGGCGATGACCGATTGCAACACTGGCGCTCCGGCTGAGTCACGGCGCGTGCGCGAACTGAGCCGGTTCCAGAGCGTGGCACCGAGCAGTCCAAACACGCCGGCATAGAGCGTGCCGAGCGAGAAGGTGACGTGGAAGTGATACGCCACCAGCGCGAGAGCGCAGGCTCCAAGTGTCAGCGGCCCGACGCGATGGTGCTCTCGGAATGAGAAGGCGAGCCCGACAACCGACAGCAGCGCGAAACCTTGGAAGAGGTAGAGCAGGAGGCTCTCGCTCAGGCCAAGCGTACCGAGGCCAAGCGTCGCGCCTAAGGCAGCGAACAGCGGAAAGCAACAAGGCGCAGCCGCAGCTGCGAGCAGCGCGCCAGCGGAGCCGACGCGGTCCAGAAATGTGGCGGGACGTGTCATCGCGCAATATGGCTGAAGTTCCTTACTGGTTCCACCGTTTGGGGCAGGCTCGGCCCGAAGATCAGCCGACGCAGATGACGATCGTTACAGAGATTAGTCAAGAAAGCTATTGACTAATTGTGGTCAAGTCCTATGTTGTCGCTCACTGACGCCGCTCGCTCCTGAACGGAACACGAGCGGCACAAACACTACCCAAAGGAAAAATCATGATTATGTACAAAACACTCGCTCTTCTAATTACCTCTGCCGCGCTCGCGAGCGCCTGTACTGCGCACGCTAAAGAAGACGGCTCGGCAGCCTCGCCGAACGACGCTCAGATCGCGATGATCGCGGTGACGGCTGATAACGTCGACATCGAAGCCGGCAAATTGGCTGTGCAGAAATCCGAGAACAAGGCCGTGAAAGAGTTCGCTGAAACGATGGTCCGCGATCACAGCGCCGTGAATGCGAAGGCGATCGCGCTCGCGACAAAGCTCGGCGTCACGCCGGAAGAAAGTGAGACCAGCAAAAGCCTGAAGGCCGGCGGCGAGAAAATGCTGGCCAAGCTCAAGGCGATGAAAGGCTCGGACTTCGACAAGGCGTATGTCGACAACGAAGTCAGCTACCACGAAGCGGTGGCGTCCGTCCTCGACAACACCTTGCTCCCGAACACCAAGAATGCAGAACTCAAGAGCCTGCTTGAAAGTGCCCGTCCGATCTTCCTGTCGCACCTGGATCACGCGAAGATGCTCCAGCAATCGCTGAACAAGTAGCATCGCGCCAGCGGCGGGCGAGGGCGGCGTCATCGGCAACGCTGTCGGGCCCGCTGAATCCAGGACTGCAGTTCCGGCGCGCGCAGGCATGTAGGAAGAACGGTGGCGCGGGGGTACCCGCGCCACCCGTCGCCGCCGAAGCCGCAAATGAAGCACGCTACTCGGCCCGCGGAGCGCCTCCGTGACGCAATCGATTACCACGACGCGGAGGACGTGCAGAAGTTGCACGCCGCAATCAGGCGCGAGAAACGCGATCCTCGTGCTGGACCGGAGCCGTTGTCACTGTGGTTGATCGGACTGCACGCAATCGCAGTTCTATTCGCGGGTTTTTACGTCGGCCGATACTCCGGGGACTTCAGCAGCGATAGCCTTGATCCGGTTGCAGGCCAGCAACCGCAAAAGGCATTGGCAACAGGTGCGCAGTCCGGACAACAAGTGACCGAGCTATCCCCGGCTGCTCGCGGGAAAAAGATTTACGCGGCGAATTGCGCCACCTGCCATCAGGCGACGGGACTCGGCGTCGCAGGACAATATCCGCCGCTCGCCGGATCGGAGCACGTCACCGGCGGAACGCGGCGGCTCGGGATGATTTTGCTCAAGGGACTGCACGGGCCCATGAAAGTGAAAGGCGTGCAGTACGGATCCGCTGTCATGCAGCCGTGGGAGAAGACGCTGACCGATGCGAAGATCGCCGACGTCCTCACGTACATCCGATCCGAGTGGGGCAACAACGCACCGGGAGTCGCGCCCGAAGGAGTCGCAGCGTTGCGCAAAGAACTCGCCGGGCGAAGTGAATCCTTCACAGAGGCAGATTTGGAAGCCTTGGGAGCCGACGGCAATCTATTGGGTGGCGAAGGAGCCGCCGACGCCGCAGCCACTCCCGACCAACCAGCTATCATCCAAGTTTCGATACGCGGTATGCGGTTCGTCAGCGCAAACCTGGAAGTGAGAAAAGGCGACACGATCGAGTGGAAGAACGACGACCTGACTCCGCACACCGCAACCTCGAAAGCCTTCGATTCCGGCTCAATCGAGCCGGACAAATCATGGCGACATACATTCACCGATGGCGGCGAATTCCCTTACATCTGCACGTTCCACCCTGACATGAAAGGCATCGTAATCGTCAGGTAGCGCGTTCGGATACCCACAGATGTCTCTGGCACGGGAGGCGTCAGCCTCTGCATCTCAGCACCGAACCGAGAATCCGAAGCTCTCGAGATTTCATGCACAACGCCAACCCTGATTCTCCGAAAGAGAATCAACACTCACAATCTGGCAAACGGCGGGCGAGATCGCTCATCGTGTGCAGGTTCAGGCGCAGCAGGGAACGGTCGGCGATGCGCTTGCTGCGTCCTCCCGTGGCATTGAACGCGGCACTGAGGACGCCGCGGCCTCAACATCAGGCCCAGTGCACGCGAGCACCGCTGCTGCGCAGTGATAGAAGGCACATTGCAGGGCTGGAGAGAGGCGAATCGCGTCACGGGCGGTGGCGTGGGTCGGGCTTGTGGTCGATGGCGCCGGGTACGCGGTTTCCCCGGCATTAGAACTTCACGGTTGCGAATACCGCGAGCTCTTGCCCCGCTCCGAGATTTCGCAGGATATCGCCGGCTGCATAGCTAATGCCGAGTGTGAAGTTCCGATTGAGGCGCGCGGCCGTGGTGTATCTGAAGAATACGAGGTCATCCTTCGCGCGAAGCGAGTCGGAGTAGGCGTAGTTGGCGGTGCCGCTGGAGATCAGCCATTCGGTATGATGATAGAAGAGCTGCAGGAATGCGGTCACCTGGCTGCCTTGCCCGTCCCGCGATCCCGTGTCCCAGACAACAGTGTAATCAGTCTGCGCGAGAAGAGCCCATTTTTCCGAAATGCCCCACCTGGCATACGGCCCGATTCTCAAGCGATCTGATTCATCGCTGAAGCCGACGAGTCCTTGAAGCCCCAGTGCGAGTTTGTTGGTCGGGTAGCGCTCGTAAAGGAAACCGCCTCCATATTCCCGCCGATCTGAGGCTTCCTCGAAGGAAGGCGCGTGAAGGAAGACCGACGCAAGTGAGCGCTCATCCCATGTGAAATATTTCAGTTGGAGGGGAAAGTCGTAAATCCCGCCGCGATTCAAGTACAGGATGTAGGCAGTATGATCGTCGATCTGCAGACCCAGAGGAAGGTAATCGCGCCCGAAGGCGACTTCTTTTCCTGAGGTGTCGCTCGCCTCGATCCGCCATTCGAGCAGCAGCTTCCGGAGAAAGATATTGTCGCCTCCGGTGGCGGTGAGATGCGGGCCAATCGGCGCGTCGGCGAGCCCGCCATCCAGGAATCCGATCTCGGTGTTGACTCGAAAACGATCTTCTTTGTCGAGGAAGATGACCTGTCGATAGAGCGCAAAAATCGCAGGATCGGTCTTCTCGACATCAAAACGTTGACTGAGACGCAACGTGACCAAGAAATCGGCAAGCACGTTGTTGAAGCGCCCGTCCCACGTCTCACTCGCCTCGGCGCCCTCACCCGCGCGCCCGAGAAGCATCGCGGTGAAGTCCTTCTTCGAGTAACTCTGCGCGATGTCGATGCCGCGACCGTAAGAGTTCAGAAGGCCGCGCCCCTGCACGGAAACATGGCAGGAAATGCAGTTCGGATTACCGTAGCTGATTAGCCTCGGCGCCGCTTCTACCGTGTCCGTGGCGAGCGCGAACAGCGCGTTGAAAAGCACCGCCCGGCCGCGCTTGCGCCATCCTCCCGTCTGCAGATGGCGGCCATTCTTTAGCCTCGTCATTAGCGCGCTGCGGGAGTGATCACCACATTGCTCACCGTTACCGCCACCTCATCCTGAACCTGAGCGCCTGCGTAGCGGATCGGTTCGACGCCGAAAGCTGACGTTTTCACTGAGCCTTGGGCGCTTACGACAGCTCCGTCGCCTTTCTTTTCCGCCGTCGCACTGAAGGAGACCGGCTTGGTGACACCCCGCATCGTCAACTGGCCCTTCAGCTCGCCTTCCCATTTCGATGTTTTGGGATTGAGCCGGGCCTGGAGGCGCTCCGCTCGCAAGACGAGCCGGGGCACCGAGCCATCGGAAGCCGTGAACACCTTTTCATACATGTGATCATCCCGAAGCTTCATCCCGGTCTTGAAGGTTTTCGGGTCCACCTCGAATCGGAGGTTGAGAACCGTCGCAGTCTCACCATTGAGGGTTCCGTCGCCCCCTCCGGTGACGGCGGTCGATGATCCCGTCACTTTCAGGAGCGGAATGTTGGAACCGACCACGAAAGCAATCTTGCCGGATTTGGCCATGTAGCCCGGGTCTGCCCGGAGATCTCCGGCGCCAAACCAGGCAACGGAAAGGCCGATTGCGACACGGAGCAGTGTGGCCGAGCCACTGGCCCTGCGTTTCGGAACCGGGGAGTAGCGGGCTGAGTTTATCGCTGCGCAAATCCGAGCCGGGAAAAGGCCCCCGGACAGGGAAAAACATCTGTGACTCACTTTTTTAGTCATGGATCGATTTGTGTTTTTGATTAATGGAGGTGCGTCGGGGAGAGCGCTACAGATGCTGAAACATATTAGAATTGGCGAGTGACGTAAGTTAACAGAACCGTAACCTGACCCGAGTTGTAGCCTTTTTTGCGCGCGTGACCTCCGCGCGTTCGACTAAAGCCAAAGCCGCCCGATCCTCGGCGTCTGTGCCCATCCGTGGCAGCCGTCGGCGCACTCGCCAGGAGCACTCCGAAGAGATGGCGCAGGATTACGTGGAACTCATCGCCGCCTTGATTGCCGAGACCGGCGAGGCCCGCGCCATCGACATGGCGCGCCGGCTCGGGGTGACGCACGTTACCGTCGGACGCACCATCCAGCGCCTCCAGCGCGATGGCCTCGTCACAGCACAGCCTTACCGCTCCATCTTTCTGACTGACGCGGCGCGCAATCTGGCGGAGAAGTCGCGCCGGCGGCATGAGATCGTCATCGAGTTCTTGCGGTCAATCGGCGTCCCGGAATCCGTCGCGCAATCCGATGCGGAAGGAATCGAACACCACGTGACCGAGGAAACACCCGCCGCTTTCTTAAACTCATTGGCGAACGCGCCGGACGCAAACCGCCGCGCTGATGCTCGAGCCGTGCAGCCGTATCACCGGCACTCGTTCTCCGCCAGGCGGCGAACCGAGAGCCGAAGAGAACTGTCAGCGAGCAGCGGCTGGATGTGGCTTTCATTCGGCTCTTGATCTCAGGCAGAAAACAAGCGACTGGCGGAGTAGAGGTAACCAGGAGGTTCAGGTGAGTTTGAAACACTACAAGGATCCGCATATTGCTGTCGCTGTCGCTGCAACCGCGGTCGTCTGTTCGCCTAAGGCGCGTGCGGTGTTGCGCCGCGGCGTGGTGATTGGATTGGCGGGAGCGCTGCGGGCCGGGGATGCGCTTGCTGCATTCGCGCGAAGCGTAGAACGCGGCGCTCAGGACACCACCGCCTCGACATCTGACCCCGTGCGCGTGAGCACCGCTGCTACGCACCCTCCGGCGGAGGAGACGGGAAACACCTCTGCCGCAGCTGAGAGCGCACCAGGCTCGGCCACAGCGAATGAACACCCTCAAGGCAGCACCCCTTCTGCAGAGGCGAATCCAAATGAGTGACGGAGGACAGACCAATCCGACGGCGGACCAAGCGGCGTCGCAGCAGAGTGCGACAGAGCAGCAATCGACCGCGGACGCGCGAGCCGAGGAAGTGGTGGACCGACTCGGGGAGCGCCTGGGCTATTTCTTCTCGCAACTGAGCCGGCGTGCAGAGTGGGCGATCGCCCGCGCGCGCGAGGAAGCCGAGGATATCTGGGCGGAAGCGCAGGAGATCCGCCGCAAGAAGCGGCCTTGAGCATTGCGCCGCTCGGGCATCAGCAGCGGTGCTACAACGGCTTTTCAGAACTGAAATCGACGATGCCGGTCCGCTGCGTGCGCGCCCCTCTCACATTTCACCTTTCACCTCTCACTTCTCACCAGGAATGTGAAAAGTGAGAGGTGAAAGGTGAGAGGGAAGCTCGGGTTCGCGGTAAGTTCCCAATGAGTTCCGGTACCGTCGCGGAGCCGCGTATTCTTCATGCGATGCCGGGGCGCGTGCGCGTGCACCTGCCGGAATGGTCAGGAAAGGGCCGCCGGGAGGTGGAAAGCCGCCTGCGCGAGCTGCCTGGCGTGCAGGGCGTGCGAGCTGATAACGTCACCGGCAATGTTCTGGTCCGCTTCGATCCAGCGGCGATAGACAATGATGCGATCCTCGCCGCGTTGCGCGGGT
>DATHXZ010000413.1:0-1888 GCA_035459405.1 Chthoniobacterales bacterium | reverse complement strand
GCCCACGCCGGCGCACTTCCGTTTCCTCCGCAGCGATGCCGAAAGCCTGCGCGCGATCGCGGCGGATGAAGCTGACATCCGCTCCGGTGTCGACGAGGAACATCGCAGGCCGGCCATTTACCTGCGCTGACACAAGCAGGTGATTTTGCGGGCCGCGGGTCATCTGCACGAGATCGTAGGCAGGATTCCCCAGGCGCTCAGGTTGTGCGGCGAGGCTTTCGAAGAAGGCGGCAAACAGAACACCAGCCGCTGTCAGAATTGCCGCCCTTCCGCGCTTCATCGGGTGATTTTCGCAGCTGCGTGAGATGCTGCAAACCGGCGCGCTCAGGCCGGGTCGTTCGCGGCGGGCGCAAGGAACCGCTGATAGACGAATGATGCGACAATCAGGATCAGCGCGACACCAATGAAGGCACCGATCCGGTAGAGCTGGCCTAGATTCGCCAGGTCATGGAAGAACAACTTCAACAGCGTGAAGAGCAAGAGCGCGAGCCCGGCATAGCGCACCGCTTTCGTCTTCTTCTTCATGCCCATGAGCAACAGCGCGAACGCGAACAGCGCCCAGGCGATCGAGTACGTCATGTCGCGCGCGAAGTTGCCGGTGAACGAAAACGTAAGCGTCGGGCCGACGGAGAAGTAGTCGGCGATTTCGATGTTCAGGAGGAGGAACATCAGCACCGCGCCCATCGTATAGAGCAGACGCGGCACCGCTCGCGCGATCGTTGTTTCCCGGTACTGCTCTGCGAGGCGCGCGCCGGCAAACAAGCAAATCCCCGTCACGCCGTAAGCGTAGAGATACCAGTTCCAGATTCTGGTACGTGCACGCGGGTGGTACTCGAATACCGCAGGGTTCAACGCGAGCCGGACGAACGCAACAGTGAGGAGCGCGGCGCCTGCGAGCCGTAGCCCCGCATTCGGCACATATCGAAACAGGAGGAGCAGCAGCGCCCCTTCCACCGCCCAGCCGAGCGTGATCCATTCGCGCTCGAACTGCACCGGGAAGACCATGCTGAGGAACAACAGCGCCACGCCACCGTGCCAGGCGATCCGCGCGTCGCCCGACGCAGCGCTCGCGCCACGGTGTGTCACCAGATACCACACGCCGACGGCATATGGCACGATGAACACGCCCGGCAGCAACCCGTTCCGCAGGTGCGGATAGCTCGCGGATATGAGCTCGTGGATGAGCCAGAAATGCAGCACGCCGGACAAAGCCCCGATGGCCCACGGCACCGGCGAGCGTTCTTCGGACGCGAAGAATGGGTACGCAGTGAAGAGCAGCCAGAAGCCCACATACCAGCCGACGGGCACGAGCGCTCCAGCCTCCGAAAAGTAGAGGCTGTGCCACTCACGTTCGAGAGCCCACGTGAACGCCAGCGCGACGGCAGCGATCCAGCTCGATGTCGCGAGAATGCCTAGCCCGAGCAGCACAATGCCCATCACAAGCGCAACAATGAAGATGAGCGTCGGGTTCTGGATCGGCAGCTTCGCAACGAGCATCATCAACAGCACGAAAGGCATGGCTGCGGCGATTGCCGGCACATTGCGCCGCGCGTCCGCTTGCCCAATCTCAAGGCTGCGCGCGAGCAACGTGGATGCCGTCGCGAAAAAGACGCCAAACCCGCCTACGACGGTCAGAATGCCGGCCACGCTGTCGTTCACCGCAGGCGCCGTTACGATCCACAAACCCGCCGTGATCAACGTAGCGAGCAATGCGAAGACGAGCGCAGCCATCGATCGCATGCTCCAGGCCAGCGCGAGCGCGATGCCATTCACGAGCAGCACGCAGAACCAAACCGCGAACGACGTCTCACCTTTCCATACACACACGAACAGCAGCACGAGGGCAAGGAGGGGCACATAGCTTTGCCACGTACGCGGCGTCGCGGCT
>DATHXZ010000412.1:0-2727 GCA_035459405.1 Chthoniobacterales bacterium | reverse complement strand
GCCGCGGAACTCGTGTCGCGGGCGAAAGGCGAAGCGGCATGGGCGGATCTACCCGTGATGCCGGAGCCGCCGGCGGAAGCTCCTACCCCGGATGTAATCACAGCCGACCGAGTGAATCGATTTGTCGAAACCTACCTCGCCGATGGTGAGACGGACGACATCGGGCTTCAGGTCTGGTTCTACCGCTTTCCGGTTCGATATTTTAACCACGGCCTCGTGAACCAGGACTTCGTGGTGAAAGACACGCAGGCGTATGTGAAACGCTGGCCGGAGCGGAAATACACGCTGGTCGGCCCGATCACCTTCAACACGATCGGGCCTGACGGTGACACGGAGATCGTGTTCACGATCGCTTACACGGTGCGCAACAAGGGCCGGGAGAAATCGGGACGCACGAAGAATTTCTGGACCGTCCGCACCAGCGGCGACGAGATGAAGATTACCGCCATTCGTGAAGAGCACACAGGCGGCTAGGACACAAGCGGCCGGCTGAGCGTCCGCCGGGCGCCCCGGCAAGCTGCGCCGCGCACAGCGATGAAAGTCCAGACAAAGATCACCCTGCTCCTCGTGGCCGTTATCGCCACGTTCCTCGCGGGTCTCTGGGGCTTCAACAGATACGGCAACCTTCAGTTTCGCAGGATCGCTGATGAGCGATGGACTGAGCGGAACAAATCGCTCGACGATTTCCTCACCTATTTCGGCGACCCGCTACTCACGCTCGCCACCGATTATACGAACTGGAGCGACATGGCAGACGCGATCGGCTCCAATGATCGCCAGTGGTTCGAGGACAACGTGAACGACGCCACGCTCGACAGTTTCCGCGCCAACTCGATCTGGATCTTCGCACCGAACGGCACTGCGATTTGGGAAAAGAACAACCTGGTCGCCGCGCCCCTCGGGTTTCCGGTGCCGCCGGAAGCCTTCGCGCGAGTCTTCGCGCAAGGACCGTTCTGTCATTTCTTCATCAAGATCGGGGACGACATCATCGAAGTGCGCGGCGGCACAGTGCATCGTTCGGAGGACTTCGCGCGCCAGAGGCCGAGCGGCTACTTCTTCGCGGGCAAGCTCTGGAGCAAGCCGATGTTGCGCGAAATGTCGATGTTCACGGGGAACGAAGTCACGCTCGTTTCGCCGCCGACGCGCGCCGGAGAGAACGTCAATGACGAGGAGAACGGCCTGGTCGCGTTTTCGCGCCCGCTTTACACCTGGGATGGGAAACCGCTCGCGCAGCTCGTGGTGCGCAACGAATCGCCCGTGGTGCGGCAGCTAAAACGCTCCAGCCGATGGCTGCTCTACTCGCTCCTGCTGTTTGCCGTGGTGCTTCTGCTGTTGCTCACCAGCTCCCTTGTGCGCTGGGTCAGCCGACCGCTGCGCCAGATCATGCAGAGCTTGAAGCAGAACGATCCGCGCCCCGTCGAGCAGCTCTCTCACAACAGCTCGGAGTTCGGCGAGCTGGCCCGCACGATCCACAAATTCTTCGAGCAGCGCGACAATCTCATTCGCGAGATGGAGGAACGCCGCGCGACCGAAGAAGCGCTGCGCAAGAGCGAGGAGGAGCTGCGTCACTCGCAAAAGATGGAAGCTGTCGGCCGTCTGGCCGGCGGTGTGGCGCACGACTTCAACAACCTGCTCACTGCGATCATTGGCTACGCGGAATTGATCAGCGCGCGCGAGGATGAGGATTCGACCACCAAGCAGCACGCAGAGTTGATCCGCAAAGCTGGCGAGCAGGCGGCAACATTGACGCGGCAACTCCTCGCGTTCAGCCGGAAGCAGATGCTCCAGCCGAAGGTCATCGATCTGAACCAACTCGTCGTCGACATGGAGCGGCTGCTGCGCCGCGTGATCGGCGAGCGTTTCGATTTGAGGACGGTGCCCGAAGCGGAGCTCGGCACGGTGCTCGCGGATCCCACCCAGATCGAACAGGTCATCCTCAACCTCGGCGTGAACGCGCGGGACGCGATGCCGCGCGGCGGCAAGCTCGCCATCCGCACGGCGAATGTGCATCTCGACAAATGGAGAGCGCCGCAGATCTCGGTCTCGCTCGCGGAAGGCGATTACGTGGAGCTGTCGGTCAGCGACACCGGCGAAGGCATGGACGAAGTTACCAAGTCGCGCATCTTTGAGCCGTTCTTCACGACCAAAGGACCCGGCAAAGGGACTGGCCTCGGTTTGGCGACCGTCTACGGCATCGTGCGACAAACCGGCGGCGGCATATCGGTCGAGAGCGAGCTCGGCAAAGGCAGCACGTTCCGTATCTATCTGCCGCTCGAGCGTGCGCCCGTCGATCGTGCCAAGCCGGCGCAAGCGCCCCTCGAGAAGTCGGCGAACTTCGAGACGGTGCTGGTGGCGGAAGATGAAGAGATCGTACGGGAGCTCGTCTGCGACGTTCTCGCCGAGCAGGGCTACAACGTCATGTGCGCGGTGGACGGCATCGAGGCGCTGCAGAAAGCGAAGGAGTACGATGGCCAGATCCATCTTCTGATCACCGACGTCATCATGCCCCACATGAACGGCCAGGAACTCGCCGAGCAGCTTTCAGCCGAGCGGCCGGACATGAAGGTCCTCTTCGTTTCCGGGTATTCCGATAACGACATCGGTGACCACGGTGTCATCGATCGGCGGATCGACCTGCTGCAAAAGCCGTTTACGCCACAAGCACTCGCGCGCCGGATCAGGGATGTGATTCAGGAGGGGAGATATGCGGACGTTGCGCGCACTTAG
>DATHXZ010000411.1:0-6577 GCA_035459405.1 Chthoniobacterales bacterium | reverse complement strand
CGCTCGGACGCCGCAGCGCGGCGTCCCTACCATGCTGCGGCCGTTCTTTGCTCTTGCTGCGAATTATAGCCGATGCCTACTGTCCGGGCGATGCGCTCACTTTTCCGCAATGCGGCCGCCATCGCGGCGTCCGCGTCCCTCGTGTTCTTCTGGTCCTGCGAACGGCACGAAGTCGGCGAATTGCCCGATCACCAGCAGCACGGTAAGCCGGGCGAAGGTCATCACAGTAAAGGCACCGATCACGTTCACTCCAGCGGCCACGATGATGACAAGCATGGCCACGCTTCGGACAAGCACGGCAAGACCGACAAAGCGAGCCACGTAGACGACAAGCCGAATCCGTCCGATGGCGGCATGGCGCAGGAAGGCACCGGCACGCCCGGGCCGGGCCAGGGCCAGCACAAGCACGACTCGCATCCGTCGTCGCAGGCGATCCCGCCGGTCGGCACACCGGCGCAATTCTTCCCGTCACCGACCCCGCACTGACGGCGAACCGCCGTTAACCAGAGGAGACCCCATGGCGAATACCGAATACGCAACGAGGCCGCCGAACACGCCGAACATGCCGCCCGGCGTGCCGTACATCATTGGCAACGAAGCGGCCGAGCGGTTCTCGTTCTACGGGATGCGCTCCATCCTCATCGTCTTCATGACGACTTACATGGTCAACAAGATGGGGATGCCCGACCGCATGGGCGATGCGGAGGCGCGCTACTGGTTCTCGCAGTTCGTCTCGGCGGTCTACTTCCTGCCGATCCTCGGCGCGATCCTGGCGGAGGTTTTCCTCGGCAAATACAACACCATCTTCTGGCTCTCGATTGTCTACTGCGCCGGGCACTTCATGCTCGCGCTCGATGACACGCGCACGGGTCTGATGATCGGTCTCGGGCTGATCGCGCTCGGGTCCGGCGGCATCAAGCCGTGCGTATCGGCGAACGTCGGCGACCAATTCGGCGAATCGAACAAGCACCACCTCTCGAAGGTGTTTGGCTGGTTCTATTTTTCGATCAACGCGGGCTCGTTTCTCTCCACGATCCTCTGCCCGATCCTGCTGAATAGCCCGGCCTGGGGACCGCGCTACGCTTTCGGTTTGCCCGGAATCGCGATGGTCATCGCCACCATTTTCTTCTGGGCGGGCCGCAAGAAATTCGTCCACATCCCGCCAGCGGGCGTTGGATTCCTGAAGCAGTTCTTCAGCAAGGAAGGGCTCGGCGCGCTCGGGCGCCTCGCGATCGTTTACGTGTTCGTTGCGATCTTCTGGTCGCTGTGGGACCAGAGCAGCGGCGGCGCCTGGACACTGCAGGCGCGGAAGCTGGACCTGACTTTCTTCGGCATTCCGCTGCTGCCGGAGCAGGTGCAGACGGCGAACCCGATCTTCATTTTGGCGTTCATCCCGCTGGTGAACTATGTGATTTACCCGTTCATGGGCCGGTTCTTCGAGCCGACGCCGCTGCGGAAAATCGGCATTGGACTGGGGCTGACCGGCGTCAGCTTCCTGATCATCGCGTTCATCCAAAGCATGATCGACGCGGGCGGCAGGCCGACGGTGTGGTGGCAGTTCCTCGCCTATGCGGTCCTCACGCTCGGCGAGGCGATGGTGTCGATCACCGGCTTGGAATTCTCCTACACGCAAGCGCCTAACAAGATGAAGAGCGCCGTCATGGCAGCGTGGCTGTTCACCGTATCGCTCGGCAACCAGTTCACCGCGCAGGTGAACAACTTCATCATGAATCCGGATGGCTCGGCGAAGATGAGCGACTTCAACTACTACATGTTCTTCGCGATCGTGATGTTCGCCGCCACGGCGATCTTCTCGGTCGTCGCGCGGTTCTACAGAGGGCAGACCTACCTGCAGTCGCAGGAGCCGGATGAAGTCGCCACCGAGCCGGTGCTCGCAGGCGGCGCGCCGACGTAACTTTGTAATCAGGGACCGGCGCTCTCCCATCTGTAGCCGCTTCCCTGTGGGAAAGCGCTCCACGCGCTGTTATCCCTCAACGCGCCCGCGCTTCACACAGCGAAGCGGCTACAGGTCAGCGACCGTCTGCAAAATCCGCTGCCGCATCTTTGCGTCAGGCAGCGCGCCAACGCCGCCACGCATGTTGTCCTCGAGGTGACGCAGCTTGCTCGTCGCCGGAATCGCGCAGGTCACAGCCGGATGCGCGATGATCCACTTCAGGAACAACTGGGCCCATGATTCGCAACCGATCTCCGCGGCGAAATCCGGCAACGCCTTGTCGCGCACGCGGCTGAAAAGATTCCCGCCGCCGAACGGCCGATTCACGATCACCGCGACGCCACGCTCCTGCGCAACGGGCAACACTCGCTCCTCCGCCTCGCGTTCGCGCACCGAATAGTTGATCTGCACGAAATCGACTTGCTCGCGCTGGAGCACCCGGGCGATGTCATCGTGACTGCTCGCCGTGTAATGTGTGATGCCGATGTAGCGAATGCGACCCTGCTGTTTCCAATCGCGTAGTGTCGCGAGATGCGTCTGCACATCGACCAGATTGTGCACCTGCATCAGGTCCATGCGCTTCGTCTTCATCAGCTCGAACGACCGCTCCATCGAGCGCACGCCGGCCTCTTTGCCGGTCGTCCAAACCTTGGTCGCGAGAAACAGCGAATCGCGCAGCCGCAGCTTCTGCGCGAGGTCACCGACGACGCCTTCCGCGCGGCCATACATTGGCGATGAGTCAATCACGCGCCCGCCGAGCCTGACAAATGCCGCGAGCACTTCCTCAAGCGGCGCCCGATCGGCAGCCGAACTGCCAACATCAAAGCTCTGCCACGTCCCGAGGCCGATCACCGGCAGCTTTTCGCCTGAGGAAGCAATCGCGCGCGTGATCATGGTGCCTTTCTCCTGCGCGATGACGTTCCGCGACAACAGCAAAGTCGCAGCAGTGCCGGCGATCAGTCGCGCGGCCTCGCGTCGCGAGATCTTCTCACTCATTCGATTACTGCATCACGGTTTATCGGTGAAGCAACGCCTGCGCGGCCAGCAGCCTCTGGGGAGCGCACGGCTCCGGCCGTGCTGGCGATGGCATTCTGCCATCGCGAACTTTCCGAAACCGCCCGACGCCGCGATGCGCTCGCCCACCGAAATTCGTTGTCGCAGAATGCGGCAACCAGCACGGCTTGAGCCGTGCGCTCCCCAACTAATCCTGTAAATCGCGCCAGCTTCTTTTAATTTGCCGGCTTATGAAAATCGCCCGCATGCTCATTGCTCTGGTGACGCTCGCCTTGTCACACCACGTCCGCGCCACTCCGGCCGATGACGAATTCCAGAAGCTGGCCTCGGAGTACATCGAAGCGCGGCTTCGCACCTATCCGGAAGATGCGACCGAGCTCGGCGATCACCGCTTTGACGACAAGCTGACCGACTACTCGAAGGAAGCGCGCGCGAAGGAACTCGCCGCGCAGAAAGATTTCCTCGCGCGACTGAACGCGTTCAAGAACACCGAGCAGTTGACGGGCGCGAACAGCGTCGATTTCCGCATCCTGAAGGACAATGTTGAAGGCGAGATCTTCAGCCTCGAGGAACTCAAGAGCGCCGAGTGGAATCCGCTGACCTACAATCAAAGCCTCGCGAACGGCATTTACCTGCTCATTGCGCGGGAGTTCGCGCCAGCGGAGCAGCGCATTCCGAACATCCGCAAGCGGATGGAAGGGATCCCCCGGGTGATCGAACAAGCGAAAGCCAACCTGAAGAACCCGCCGCGCATCTACACGGAGACGGCGATCGAGCAGACGCAGGGCGCGATCACATTCATCCGCGACGGTCTCGCGCCGGTGCTCGATCGCATGCCGGAGATGAAGAAAGACATCGCGCCCGTACAGGAGAAAACCGCCACGGCACTGGAGGATTACAAGAAGTGGCTCCAGGGAACGTTGCTGCCGAAATCCCAAGGCGACTTCCGCCTGGGCGCCGACAAGTTCCGCAGGAAGCTCCGCTACTCGCTCGCCTCGGATCTCTCGATGGAGGAAATCATGAAGCGCGCGCGCGCCGATCTCGCAGCGACGCAGGCCGCGATCTACGAGACCGCGCTGCCGTTGTACAAGCAGTATTTCCCCGATGCCGATCCCGCGATTGTTACCGACAAGAAGAAGGTCACGACGGCGGTGCTCGACAAGCTCGCCGAGGAGCGGCCGCACGACGACACCATCGTTAACGAGGCGAAAAAGGTCGTCGTCGAAGCGACGGACTTTGTGCGCGAGAAGGATCTCGTCACCGTGCCGACGGAGCCGCTCGATGTGATCGTGATGCCGGAGTTCAAGCGCGGGCAGGGGATCGCGTACTGCGACTCACCGGGGCCGCTCGAGAAGAACGGCGAGACGTTCTACGCCATCGAGCCGACGCCCGCGAGCTGGTCGCCGGAGCGGAAGGATTCGTTCTTTCGCGAATACAACGACTACATGCTGCGCGACCTCACGGTGCACGAGGCAACACCCGGTCATTACCTGCAGCTCATGCACGCGAACCGCTTCCGCGGTCCGACGCTGGTGCGGGCGATTTTCCGCAGCGGAACCTTCATCGAGGGCTGGGGAGTTTATGCCGAGCAATTCATGGCCGAGGCCGGCTACGGCGGGCCGGAGGTGAAGATGCAGCAGTTGAAGATGCGCCTGCGTGTCATCTGCAACGCTATCCTCGACCAGAGCATTCACACTGCCGGGATGAGCGAGCAGCAAGCGCTGGACTTGATGATGAAGGAAGGCTTCCAGCAGGAAGGTGAAGCGGTCGCGAAGTGGAAGCGTGCGCGGTTATCGTCGGCGCAGCTGTCGACCTACTTCGTCGGCACGGCTGAACATCTCGATCTCCGCGATCGCGCGAAGGCGAAGCTCGGCGGTGGGTTCGACCTGAAGAAGTACAACGACACCGTGCTGTCGTTCGGCAGCCCGCCGGCGAAATACGTCCGCGAGCTGATGGGGCTGTGACGGCAGGGACGCCGCGCTCCGGCGTCCGAGACGAGGCGCCCGCAGAGTGCACGCACGGACGTCTCCCGTGCTAACCATGCGCGTCGGACGTCGCAGCGCGACGTCCTTTTCTTCGTGCGCGTAAGACGCACCAGATCGTCGAGGTCTCGCGCAGTTTGTCGACGTACTTCGTCGGGACTGCTGAACATCTCGACCTGCGCGATCGCGCGAAAGCAAAGCTCGGCGATGCGTTCGACCTGAAGAGGTACAACGACAACGTGCTGTCGTTTGGCAGCCCACCGGCGAAGTACGTGCGCGAGCTGATCGGCTTGTAGCTCCCCTGCCGCTACAAAACAGAATTCGCCTAACGAGTCTTCCCCTTCCGCTCGACGTTCTGCGCGCTTGCGAGAACGGGGAGGCATCATCCCGACGCCTCCCCGTCGAATCCGCTAAGCTAATCAGCTGCGAACAATTTTACCGGCGCGGTTTCTTGATCACCGTGTCGCTCGCGAGCGCGGGTGTGCTGGCCGGGGGCACGCGGTGCTGAGTCACTTGTTCAAACGCGTAGCCCAGGGCGATCAACTTTGGTTCCGAGAACGCCGGGCCCGTGAAGGTGACGGTGGACGGGAATGGATCGACGATTGCCCCGTCCCCCGGGCCGGGGACGTTGAATCCTGCCGGAACGGTCACGCTCGGGAAACCAGCCTTCGCCGGAGCGGCCGCGAAGAAATTTCCGATGGCGATAATCGCGTCGGTGTCGTCGGCCGTCGCCTTAATCCCGTCCGGACCGTTGTAGATCGCATTCAAGGCATCGCGCGAACGGACGAGATCCAAGGCGCGATCTTGCAGGAAGCGTTGCGTATCGGCGCTTCCCGGAGAGGTGTCGAGCATGGAGGCCGCTTCGGCGATGGCCTGACCGTATTTTAGCGGAGGATTCAACCCTGCATTGAAGGCGACAATCTCCGCCAGGGAACGTCTTGGCGCGCGGGGAGTAGCTTTGAGATAAGCGTTCAGGTCGCGTTGGAAGCCATACAACAACACCGACGAACATTGCAGCGCTGGCGGTGCTGGTATGGCGGGCAGCGGCGCGCTTACGCAGACACCCAGTTGAGCCGGAACATCCGTCACCGCGAGCACCCGGACGTTCGCGCCCTGGGATCTCAACACCGCGATGGCATCATCGAGCAATGCCTGGCGATTTGCTGGCAGCCGACTCGCGGGGGTGAACACCGCGATCCGTGCACCTTGCAATGCGTTCCGGTTAAGAAACTGCGTGTAGTCTTCGAAGCAATTGCCAACTGTCTGGCAGGCTTCGGTGGCGGAATCTTTTGGGTCATGACCGGCAAGCACACCAAGCACGATCGCGGCGTCGGTGACCGTGCGCGTCATTGGTCCCGCCGTGTCTTGATCCGCCGTGATCGGAATGATGCCATCGCGGCTCACGAGTCCGACGGTGGGCTTAATCGCCACGACTCCGTTCGCGCTCGCAGGGCTCAGGAGCGACCCCGAAGTTTCGGTGCCCACAGCAACTGCGGTGAGATTCGCATTCACGCCGATTCCCGGGCCTGAGCTCGAGCCTCCGGTCTGCAACACGGGGCGCCCGTCGTTAAACGGAGCCGTCGTGCGTGGATCCGGCCGCGGGTCGTAGGGATTAAATCCGAATCCG
>DATHXZ010000410.1:0-4399 GCA_035459405.1 Chthoniobacterales bacterium | reverse complement strand
GGCGCCGCTCGGCGCTGCGTCACCGATCTTTTTCGCGATTTCGAGCTCGCCCAGCGGGGTGCCACGGCTGCCGGGCGCATCTCCGATCGCGAACTTCGATGTGGATATCGGATACGTCGCCTTCGGTTGTCCTTCGTCGAGCACGACGAGGCGCTGTTCCGGCACGCTCACGACGATGCGGTGACGAGTGTCTTTGGTCGCACACGATGCACTGAAGAACAGCACAATGACGGCGAAGGCGCCGCGGAGGAGCGGGCGAGGATCGAACTTCATTGCCTGTTGAACTTGAAGAATGCTTCCGCAGTTGCGGTGGTGGCGCGCGCCAGCTCGTCGAGCGAGAGGCCGCGCGCGTTCGCAATCGCCTCCGCTACGAGGCGGGTGTGCGCAGGCTCGCAGCGTTTACCGCGGAAAGGAGTCGGCGCCAAGTATGGGCAGTCCGTTTCGACCATGAAACTCTCGACCGGCAGCTGCGCCGCGACCTCACGAACGGAAACGCCGTTCTTGAACGTCACGATGCCGGTGAATGAAACAAGGTGCCCGGCCGCGATGACTTCCTGCGCATCGTCCACGCTGCCGCCGAAGCAATGAAAGACGCCGCGCAAGTTGCCGCTGTATGGCCGCATCATCTCGAACGTGGGCGCCGAGGCATCGCGTTGATGGATCACCACATTCAGGCCGAGTTCGACCGCGAGATCGAGTTGTTGTTCGAACAAGCTCGCCTGCCGCGCCTTGTATGCGCCGTCATCGAGGCCGGCTTCGATCTCCTCCTGCGTTTCGCCCTGCAGAGTGCGGGCGAAGATCTGTACCGTCTTGCTCTTCGCGGCTTCGGCGCTCGGGAGCCGGTGATAATCGAGCCCCGTTTCACCGATGGCGACCACGCGGCGGCTGCCGGCCAACTCGCGAAGCGGTGTCATTACGTCTTCCGCGACTTCATCCGATGTGGGGTGAACGCCGATCACTGCGTAAACGTTTTCGTGGGCTTCAGCCAGTTCCACTGCGCGCCGGCTGCTCGCGATCGACGTTCCGATTGTGATCACGCGCGTGACGCCAGCGTCGATCGCACGCTGCAACACTTCGGCGAAATCAGCAGCGAAATCGGCGTAGTCGAGATGCGCGTGAGTGTCGATCAGCATCGGCAACAGTAGCGCACTGCCGATTCGCGCACGCGCTTTTTCAGTCGACCGCCGGTGGGTAAATGCGGCTCAACCGGAGCTGCGCATCCGCGCACGCGGTTTCGAAATCAAAGTTCGGCGACAGGCGGCCGATTACCTCGTAGTGCTTCCCGAATAGCGGCTGACCAGCGCCCTGCCACGGGATTGGTGCCTCTATGCCCAAGGAGCGCAAATCTCGCTTCACGAGCGCGTCGCCGTAACCGAAAGTGATCGCCACCTCGCGTGCATTGATTCTCCGCAGGTTCCCGCCGGAGAGCTGATGCTCAGGGCGCTCGCTGATTGTGATCGGTTGATCGAGCTGCAGAATCCAGCAGATCTTGGTTCCATCTTTGATCCAACCATCCTGGCTCGACGAGGGGCGAACACGGCGCTCGACGAGAGTTCCGCGCAGGCGCGTGTCACGATAGAACTGCGCATCGGGACCGAACTCTGCGGGTGGGTTGTCCTTCAGCATCCGCTCCAGTCGATCGGCTTCCTGGGCCTCGGCTGCCGCCAGCTCCTCTGGAGATGAACGGTCCAACGCGGGAAATGCAGGGCTGCCCTTGGGTTTGAGTTGCTGGATGTGACCCATCACCGGCGTATGATGGTGACCCGTCATCCCGACAGATAAGGTCGCTTTCACGACCACCTTTTGCCCGACAGCAGAGGCGACCAGTTTGTCCAATGCCGCCTCTTCCTTCAAATCACTGCGCGCCGTCCATAACTGAATGCGTCGAACGGTGTGCGGGTCTTCGCGGGGAAAATCCGGGTGCCTGACGTGGACCTCGTGGTCCAGTTCCAACACGGGCACGCGCTCAGCTCGATCGCCTTTGGCAACGCTTTCGAAGCCCGGTGGTCCTGGGAAGGTTCGTCGAACCAAACGTCCGGTCAGCAACACCTCCCGTCCATACGGTAGGGTCTTCGGCATCTCATCGCCGGTGCTTGGCACTACCGAGGCGAGCAGAAGACCGAAAGCGAGCAGAAGTGCGGGGGTCGTTCTCGACACTACTCGCCGCGAGCGGCGACTACCATTCAAGCACTGTGCTCGACCAGGTCAGCCCGCCGCCGAAAACGACCATGAGAATGTAATCGCCGGGCTTGAGGCGCCCGGTCCTGTTCGCTTCATCGAGGGCGATCGCCACGGCCGCCGCCGACGTATTGCCGTAGCGGTCCAGATTCACAAAGAAGCGGTCCATCGGGATCTTTAGCCGCTCGGCGATCGCTTCGATGATCCGCACGTTTGCCTGGTGCGGGATCACGCAAGCGATGTCGTCGATCGTGAGGCCGGCTTTGTCGAGCGCCTTCTTCGAAGCATCGATCATCGAGGTGACGGCCTGCTTGTAAACGTCCTTGCCCGACATGTGGATCGTTTGCAAGTGCTGGTGCGCGTTCTCCGCTGTAATCGGCTGCCGGCATCCGCCGCCTGGCATCCACAGGATGTCGGTGTAATTGCCATCGCTGCCGATGTGCGTGCTGATGACGCCGTGGCTCTTCTCGTCGCGATGCTGTAAGATCGCCGCGCCGGCCCCATCGCCGAAGAGCACACACGTATTCCGATCGGTCCAGTTTGTGATGGAGCTTAGCTTCTCGGCCCCGATCACCAGCACCGTTTCGTAAGTGTGCGATGTGATGAATTGCTGGCCGATTTCCAGCGCAACGAGGAACCCGGAGCATGCTGCGGAGACGTCGAGCGCAGCCGCGTTGCTCGCTCCGATCTTTGTCTGCACGAAGCAGGCGGTCGCCGGGAAAATCATGTCCGGCGACGCGGTGGCGAGCAGAATTAGATCGACATCCTTGGGCTGCAAATTCGCCTGCTCGAGCGCAGCGAGCGCGGCCCGCGCGGCCATGTCGCTGGTGTATTCATCCTTGGCGGCGATGCGCCGCTCTTTGATGCCCGTACGAGTGGTGATCCACTCGTCCGTCGTGTTCACGCGCTCGGAAAGCTCGTCATTATTCAGGACGCGCTCCGGAACGTAGCTACCCGTGCCGACGATCGAGACCGTGCGCCCAGGCTTACGGGATCGCGGGCTCGAGCGGGGCTGTCGTTTCATTATAACGGCGAATCTCCTCGACGATATGCGGGTTCACCTCGTGTTCAATGGACTCAGCCGCGACGCGCAGCGCATTCTTGATCGCGAGCGGCGTGCTGGCGCCATGCGCGATGATGCAAATGCCGTTGACACCGAGCAGTGGTGACCCGCCGTACTCCTCATAGTTCACCTTCTTTTTGATCGTGCGAAAGGCGCCCTGCGCGAGGTACGCGCCAGCCATCCGCAGCTTGTTCTTCATCAGCTCGTGCTTGAGCCATTTGAACACCGCGTCGCCGACTGACTCGCACGTCTTGAGGATGACGTTGCCGACGAATCCGTCGCAGACGACGACCTCCACCGGATGCGCAAAAAGATCGTGGCCTTCGATGTTGCCGCGGAAATTCAGCGCGCTTTCCTTGAGCATCTTGAAGACTTCCTTGGTGAAGTCGGTGCCCTTGACGTCTTCCTCGCCGATCGACATCAAGCCGACGCAGGGATTCTCGTAGCCGAGCACGTGCCGCGAATAAACGGAACCCATGATGCCGTACTGGAGGAGATGCATCGGCTTCGCATCGACGTTCCCGCCAGCATCAATGAGCACGAAAAGGTTGCTCTCCGTCGGGATCACCGACGCGATGCCTGGACGCTCGACACCGGGAAGGGTGCGCAACTTGATCGCCGTTGACGCGACCGCGGCGCCAGTGTGACCCGCGCTCACGACCGCGTCCGCGCTGCCGTGTTTCACAAGGTCGACTGCGCGGCTGATTGATGAATCCTTCTTTCGCCGGACCGACTCGACTGGCTTGTCGGACATCTCCACCACCTGCGTAGAGTGCGTGATCTCCACGCGCCCGTCGCTGCAGCCGTGCTTCTTCAGTTCCGCCTCGATCTGCGGCGTGTCGCCGACGAGGAAAAGCTTCTCGATGCGCGGATGATCCCGCAGCGCCATCACGGCACCGGCAACCAGAGCGGGCGGTCCGAAATCACCGCCCATTGCATCGAGCGCAATCTTCACAGGAGCGGGAGTCTGCGAATTCCCAGTCGGGAAAGCAAAACGAAAGTCGCTGTAGAGGCGCTTGTGCGAAGTGCCTGAGATGTGGCACCCCGACGGTGCAATCCGGTCACGCGCGAGGCGGTTGACACAACCGCCTCTACATTAACCGGCGTCGATCGTGAGGACCTGGCGGCCCTTGTAGTAGCCGCAGGATGGGCAGGCGG
>DATHXZ010000409.1:0-2488 GCA_035459405.1 Chthoniobacterales bacterium | reverse complement strand
TAATCTTTCCACGCAGCATCGTAATTACCTCGGTTCGCGTGCAACGTACCGCGCTCCAGGTAGACATACGCAATGCGATCGTTTAGACGCAACGCGGCGCTCAGGTCGCCGATAGCGTCGTCCTGCCGGCCGTTTTGTCGGCGCGCTTCACACAGGCCACGGCTCGCGAGGACGTAGGCGCGGCTGGATGTGCCGATCGAGCATTGCAGCGCTCGAGTGTATTCCGGAATTGCGGCATCATACCGCTGTTGCTGCAGGTGGGCGTGACCTCTGGCGACGTGTCTCTGCCCGATGGTGAAGCTAACCAGGTGATAAACGAGCAGGGTGAAAGCCGAAATCGAGAGCAAGCCGACGACAGCTGCACCACTGACCAGAAGTTTCGTCTCAGTTTTCATCGGGTCGAAAGCTGAGGGAGCGATTTCATTGGGAGAGACTTCTTGCCCTCGCCGCCGCCGTACCTGTGGCGCTTCCGTGACGTTTGCGGGTACCTGGCGACGGTGCGGGAAGCCGTTCGCATTTAGGAGCTTTTCCGTGTTTTCACCTTCACCTGATCGCACGTGACGATCGGATGCCCTTACGTCGAATCGGCGCGCTCCTGACACCGTTGGAACTCGTCGGCACGCCGGCGAGGAGGTGTAGTCCTGCCATGGCCCCGCGAATAGGAGTGGCGAGAAAACGGTTCATTCGTGAGAGCGCTCGGCACACCAGCGAGTCAAGCTGGCGTGATTCTGACCGAGCAGAAAGAATATCAGGCAGATTGCGACTCGAGCGATAATTAATTTAATTACAACTACGTAGTAAAGTCCGGCAGCGCCGAAAACAGGAAGGGCCGGCTCCATTAGCGAGCCGGCCCTTTCCGCGAAATATCGGCAGCCCTACTTCTTGCCCTTGCCGCCGCCGCCGGCTTTGCCTTTGCCTCCGCCCCGACCCTGTCCTCGGCCTTTGCCGCCGCCGGCGTTTCCTTTGCCACGGCTGGCGGCTGCGGCATTGCCGCCGCGAGTTCTGGCCGACCTATCGAGTCGGCCGTTGCGAGCGTCGTGGCCATTCACGAACTTCTGTGCCTTCATCGCGTCGCGTTTCGGGTTGCCAAAGCTGCGGAATGCATTGTCTGCCCGGTCGAACCGACTGACGATCGGGCCAAGCTTCACGCCGTTCTCCTGCGCGATGCGGCCCCAGCCCATCCCGCTCTGCTTCATCGCGACGATGTCGTCGAAGCTTCTGCCGGTGTCGCGCGCGAGGGCATTGGCGATCATCAATCCACCGTAGCCGAGCCCGGTGCGAGTGCGCTGTTCTTCGAGAACGGTCACCGGCACGTCGAACTCGCGCGAGACCACTGGATTGCCGTACGTCCAATCCACGCGGTCCTGCCACGAATCGAACTCATCCGCCCGTCGATCGAGGATGATGTAGTCCTGCGCGAAAGCTGAAGCAGTCAATGTAATGAGCACCGCCGCTGCGGCCAAATATCTGGAAATCGTCTTCATATTTATTAGAATCGCTTGCTGGTCCGATTCGCGCGTGTCGAGGGCATGGTAGGGGCAGCGCACTGCGCTGTCCGAACGGCACGGCCGGGTGCGCACGGCGTCCGCGGTTCGCCCTGCTGGCCACGCGAACTGGATGCCGCAGCGCGGCGTCCCTACCAACGAACCCTGCGCTGCTCAGCTCAGCGGGAGCGAGAAGTGGTGGGAAGCAATTTTCATCCGCTTCATCAGGTAGAAGCGGTGGGCGTCGAATCGTTGCACGCCCGAATCCAGCTCGAGGGACGTGCAATTTTGCACGCGCGCTTGTTGCACCAGCCAATCGAAAAGCTGGCCGCCGAACCCGGCGGAGCGATCAATCGAGCGCGTGACGAGATCGTCGACGTACATGAAGTGGCCTTGGAAGAGGAAGTCCACGTAACGGTAACCGGCGACTGCGCGGATCTCGTCGCCGGCCTCGACATACGCGAGCAGATAGCCCTGCTTCTGCTGTCGCTCCACGCGCGTGAGGAACTCCTCCTCCGTCGCGATGTGCGGCCGTAGCTCCCGCATGACCGGATAGCCATGCCGGATTTGCTCGGCACTCTCCGCGACGACGATCGTTGGATGGGCCGGCATCATGTTGCTGTCTCTTCTCGCTTGCCGTCGTACCAGAAGTCGAGCTTCGCGCGCGAGCGCACCACGCGTTTGCCGCAGAAGATCAATGCGAGCGTACCGATGAGAATCTCGCGTCCCGAGTACATACGCAGTTTGCGCCCGGAGGTGGACATTGGCTGGTCGAGCAACTTGAAACGCCCAAGCGTCTTCAGCGCCTTGGTGAAGAACACCTCCTCGCCGGCGAAGTATTGTTCATCGAATCCGCCGATCGCGTCGAAGTTCGTCCGCGTCGTGAAGAGGAATGCGCCGGCGCCAAGGTTCGCGCCGAAGTAGAGCGTGGAAAACACGCGCGCGAACACTCGGCCCCACGCAGGCACGTCGCCGCGAATCTCCATCCGCGCACCGCCCCCGGC
>DATHXZ010000408.1:0-3611 GCA_035459405.1 Chthoniobacterales bacterium | reverse complement strand
GCGTTTTACGCGCTGGCGACTGCTTTCCTGGTCTGGGCCACGCTGCGCGGTGAGGTTTACAAGACCTGGGTGCTCACGGCTGCCGGTGTCGCTGTCGCAATCGGCATCGTCGTTTCCGGAAGCCGGTCCGTGGTCGGTGCGGTTGCGGTCGTCGTGGCGTCGCTCGTGTTGGTGATGTTTGTTCGCCCGGCGGCGGTCAATCGCTTCGGGCAGACGTTGGTCGTCGCGTTGATCCTCGGCCTGATCGTCTCGCGCACGCCGATCTTTAAAGAAGGCTTCAACGTGCTGAGCACGCGCTTCGTTGAAGTCGCCGAGGCGACCGAGAAATCCGTCGGCGCAGGCATCATCGAGCGCGTCTTCTCGGGATTCCAGGAAGGCGCATTCGTCTGGACCAAGGCGCCATTCCTTGGCTACGGCCTCGGCGTTGGCACGAATGCCGGCGCGAAGTTCCTCACCGGCCGCAATATGTTCCTTCTCTCGGAAGGCGAGTGGTCCCGCATCTTTCTCGAAAGTGGCCAGCTGTTTGGGCTCGCGTTCGTGCTCTGGCGCGTTGCGATTGTCATTCGTCTCGGGCTGCTCTGCATCGCTTCGGTCAAGCTGGGCAACTTGCTCCCGCTGCTGCTCTTCAGTTCGAGTTTCATGCCGCTGCTGAACGGGCAGCTTGGCCAACCGACTGTGCTCGGCTTTGTCGCCTTCGCCACTGGCCTTGCCCTCGCCGTGCGGCAGCAAGATGCCGAGCTTGGTGCAGCTCCGCCTCCGCGCGGCATGCGCAGACCGGCTCCGGGTCCGCGGCGAGTCGTGGGTCGTTCAGCGTATGCGGAGCGACTCCATGGCACCCCGGCTACCGTGCCGCACGATCACCACGCGAATGGTGCTGCTGATCGGTAACTACGCGCCCGATCAGCAGCAAAGCATGCAGCGCTTCAGCACGATGATGCTGCAGGGCCTCACCGCAGCAGGTGTGCCGGCGGAGCTGATCGCGCCGGAGCCTTTCTTCGGCAATTTCAGAGGCGCGGGCGCGTTTGCCGCCAAGTGGCTCGCTTACGTCGACAAGTTCGTGCTCTTCCCGATGAGATTGCGCGCGAAGTTGCGCGCGGAGGGACGTGCTTCTGCACGTCCGCGAGATGCGGAAGCATGTCCCTCCGGCATTTGGGTCGTGCACATCTGCGATCACTCGAATGCGATGTACGTGACCGATGCGAAGCCGCTGCCGGTCGTCGTCACCTGCCACGATCTGCTCGCGGTTCGCGGCGGGTTGGGGGAAGAGACCGACTGCCCTGCGTCATTCACGGGGCGGTTGTTGCAACGCTGGATCTTGCGCGGACTCCGGCGGGCCACGGCGGTCATCTGCGTCTCGCATGCCACGATGGTCGACGCGGAAAGACTGCTTTGCGTTTCCGACCGCAAACCAGCGCTGAGCGTCGCGACGCTCGGCCTGAATTACCGCTACCAGAAGCTGCCGGTCGATGAAGTTGCTGCAAGGCTCAGTGCGATTCCGCAGCTCGCAGCCGACAAGCCGTTCGTCTTGCATGTGGGATCAAATCTTCGGCGCAAGAACCGCGACGGGGTGCTGCGAGCGTTTGCGCGCACGAAGGACCGGTGGAATGGCCAACTCGTTTTCGCTGGCGAGGCGCTCACGCCGGAACTGCAGTCGTTAGGCGCGGAGCTTCGTGTCACAGGACGAATCGTCGAAGTGAGGAATCCCGACAGTCCGCTACTCGAAGCACTCTACAACCGCGCAACCGCGCTCCTGTTTCCTTCGCGCTTCGAAGGGTTCGGCTGGCCGATCGCAGAGGCACAGGCGTGTGGGTGCCCCGTAATCTGCAGCGACCGTGCGCCCATGCCGGAAGTCGCGGGCGATGCCGGGTTAATCCATGCAGTCGATGACGAAGAAGGATTCGCCGCGGATGTCGTTAGGCTGAGCGACGCAGCGGAGCGCGAACGCTGGAGCGAGAAGAGCCTGTGGAACGCCGAGCGGTTTTCGACTGAGCGGATGATCAGCGACTACATCGACGTTTACCGCAAGCTCGCGCCGCAGCTGTGAAGAAGCTCCTGATGCTCATCAGCATGCTTCTGCCATGGAGCGTGCGGCGAACCTTCCTCGAGAAGCAGTTTGGCTACACGCTGCACCCGACGAGCCGCATTGGTCTTGCTTGGGTGTTCCCGGAACGGCTGATCATGGAGGCGAATACGAGCATCGGCGATCTCACCGTCTGCAAAGGCATTTCGCTCCTGCATCTTCACGAGCATGCTCTGATTGGTCGCGGTAACTGGATCACCGGATTCCCACTTGGCCCGTCGCCACACTTCGCTTCCGAAAGCGATCGCCGGCCCGAGTTGATCATCGGCGAACACTCGGCCATCACGCATCGACATCTGATCGATTGCACCAACAGCATTCGGATCGGCCGCTTCACCACCTTTGCGGGCTTTCAGTCGCAGATGCTCACCCACAGCATCAATATCGAGCACAGCCGCCAGGCTTCAGCGCCGATCCGCATCGGTGATTACTGCTTCGTGGGCACGAACTCGGTGCTGCTCGGCGGCAGTGCGTTGCCGGATTACTCAGTGCTCGGCGCGAAATCGCTGTTGAACAAGGCGTTCACCGACACACATCACTTGTACGGCGGCGTGCCGGCGAAACAGCTGCAGCCTTTGCCGCGTGATTACGCGTACTTCAACCGCACGACCGGCTTCGTCGTCTAGCTGTGAGAATACTGCAAACCGTCCAGACGCTCGATGTGCGGACGGGCGGTGTCGTTCGCGCGGTGCTGCTTTTGAGCGAGGCGCTGGCCGCGAAAGGTCATGAGGTCGAGATCATCACGCTCGATCCGGCTGGCTCCGAGCACGTGAACGCGACCGCCTTGAAGGTGCACGCGCTCGGGACTGGCAAAGCGGGGTTCGGATTCGCACCAGCCCTGCTGCCGTGGCTGAACGCTCACGGCGACACGTTCGATCGCGTCATCGTGAACGGCCTCTGGCAATATCCGGGCTTCGCGATCTGGCGCCGGTTCGCTGGTTCCGCGACCCCATACTTCGTCTTCCCGCATGGAATGCTCGATCCGTGGTTCAAGCGCACGTATCCGCTGAAGCATCTAAAAAAGTGGCTCTACTGGCCATGGGGCGAGTATCGCGTCCTGCGCGACGCGCGAGCGGTCATCTTCACGTCGGAGGAAGAGCGGCGCGCCGCGCGCGAGTCATTCTGGCTGTATCGCTGTCGTGAGGTGATTTCCCCGCTTGGCGTCGAAGCGCCTCACCGAACGACGGCTGATGAATTCCTCGAGCGGTTCCCCGCGCTGTGCGGCAAGCGCATCGTGCTGTTCCTCGGCCGCTTGCATCCTAAGAAGGGTTGCGACCTGCTGCTCGACGCCTTCGTGCGCACTGCACCAGCGGACGAAACAGTGGTGCTGGTGCTGGCCGGCCCGGATCAAACCGGCTGGCAAGCCGAGTTGAAGACGCGCGCTGCGGGTTGCGGCCACGGTGAGCGCATCTTCTTCACTGGCATGCTGGATGGCTCGACCAAGTGGTCTGCGTTATGTGCTGCGGACGTCTTCGTGCTGCCGTCTCACCAGGAAAATTTTGCGCTCTCTGTCGCCGAGGCCCTCGCGTGC
>DATHXZ010000407.1:0-2167 GCA_035459405.1 Chthoniobacterales bacterium | reverse complement strand
CAGTACGGCCGCCGATGGGACTCAGCCGCGCGTAAAGGCCTCTGGCTTTCCGTGCTGCTGCGGCCGCGCCTCAGCGTCGCCGACTCAAGTAGACTGACCGATCTGCTCGCCGCGACGATCGCCGCAACAGTGGCCGATTTCGCCGGTGTCGTGCCGTCCATAAAACCGCCTAACGACGTCTATCTAGAAGGGCGCAAGATCGGCGGGGTGCTCGTCGAAATGCGAGTGGAACCGAGCGGCAGCTATTGTGCGATCGCCGGGATGGGCGTGAACGTCAACCAGGCGATCGACGATTTTCCCGACGAGCTGCGCGAGACTGCCGGATCGATTGCGATGTCGGTTAGGCGTCCGATCGACCGGCAAGCTTTTGCCGTCGCGCTGCTACGCCAGCTCGACCGGCGTTATCGCGAGTTCAGCGAAAGTTCTGCAGCGCGTGCAGCTTCTTGAGGGCACGGCCGCTGTCGATCTGTTGCTGCGCAAACCACATCCCCTCCCCCATCTCGCGGGCGAGGCCGGCAGCCACGAAAGCACCGGCGGCATTCACCACCGCCATGTCGCGCTTCGGTCCTTGTAGCTCGCCGCTCAGGATCCCCGTGAGCGTCTTCGCATTCTCACCCGCATCTCCGCCGCGCAATTCGTCGAGCTTCGCTGCTTTGACATTCAGCCAGCGCGTGTCGACGACGGCCGAGTGAACGCTCCCATTCTCGAGCTCCGCGAGCGTCGTCGCGCCGCTGATGGAGATGTCGTCCATGCCACCTCCTTCATCGGCGAGGCCGTGCACCACCCACGCCCGCTCGCGCTCCAGTCGGCGCAACACTTCGGCGAACACGCTCGTTAGGCGCGGCGCGTAAACACCGATCAACTGCCGCTGCGGACGCGCGGGATTCAGGAGCGGACCGAGCAGGTTGAAGATCGTGCGCGTCTTCGCGCGAGCAAGACGCGCGCGAGTCGAAGCAAGGGCGCGAAACGCCGGGTGATATTGCCGGGCGAAGATGAACCCGACCCCGAGCCGCTCGACGCACGCCTTCAGCTCCTCCGGCGGCCACTCGAGCTTGATCCCGAGCGCCTCGAGCACGTCCGCACTGCCACAGGATGACGTCACGCTCCGGTTGCCATGCTTCACCACGACCGCGCCACCCGCCGCGAGGATGAACATGATCGTCGTCGAGACGTTGAACAGGTTCAGACCCGAACCTCCCGTCCCGCACACGTCGATCATCGGGCCGGAGACGTTCGCCGGATCGATCATGGGATCCACCGCACGTTCGGTCAGCTGCTCAACAAAATTCGCGATCTCCTCCGCGGTCTCTCCCTTTCGATGCAGCGCAGTAAGGAAGTCTGCCTTGTCATCGTCGCTCGTTGTGTCCGAGAGCAACAGCGTCACGCCGATCGCGACATCACCACGATCGAGGTCGTTCCCCTCGCGCAGCTCTTCGATCAGCCCTTTGATCCGCGTCTGCACGTCGCTCGTCAGACTGGCTGCGCCGCCATCTCGGCCAGCCATTGCCGGTAAACTTGTGGCGCGATCTCCGATGGCTTGATCTCGCTGCGCCCACCCCAAAAGACGTTCGTGTAGGTCACCGGAATTCCGCACGCGGCGAGATGCTCATCGATCCCGCGCTTGTGCTCGAGCAACAGCTGTTTGTCCGTGCCATGTGCCACGGCCATGATGTTGACGTTCTTGAACTCCGTGCCGGCTTCCCGCCAGTAGCAATGCGTCAGGATGTGATGTCGACCGACCTCGCCGCCGGCTTCGAGCTCGCGCCCCGGCGGGACAGCCCAGTGGAAGAGCGCATTGAATCGCGTCACGCGCACGCCGCCACTCGACGGCTTTACGTGTTCGAGGAAAGTGGAAAACCGGCCAACGATCCTGCGCGCGTTGAGCTGTTCGGCAACGCGGTAGAACTCCTCGACTGACACCCCGGCTTCGGCGGCGCGAGCGACCCACGGCGACGGCTGAATTTCTTCGGGTGCAAACTCGCGCTTCAACGCCACGAGCACCTGCCACTCCAGCTCGTCGAGCGTGGCGACCTGCACGCGTGCCATCGTCGCCGGCTGATCAGCTTTCGAACCCGGTTCCACAGTTTTTCTTCGGACGTGCCCGACGCCGAGTGTAAAGATCCCTTTCGCGGGCATGAGGCGGAAGTGGTCGGCGCCGACGCGATCG